>NZ_JBSGBG010000014.1:0-199413 GCF_053601135.1 Actinosynnema sp. NPDC004786
CGTGGTGGCGACGCTGGTGGGCGCCGCGATCGGCATGCTGATCGGCGGCCTCGCGGGCGCGCTCGGCGGCTGGGTGGACACCCTGCTGATGCGGGCCGGGCCTCGGCGGTCCGCGCGCCGGCTCAGAGCACCAGCCCGACCGACATGGTGAGGAACACCGCCGCGCACACCGCGTCCAGCGCCGTCGTCACGCCGGGGCGGCGCAGGGAGCCGGCGACCCGGGCCGCGGCGACCACGATCATCAGCTCCCACAGCGCGGCCAGGCCGAGGAACACGGCGGCGAGCACGCCGAGCTGGAGCGCGGGGTCGCCCGTGCCGATGAACTGCGGCAGGAACGCCAGCGAGAACAGCAGCATCTTCGGGTTCGTGATGTTGGTCAGGAACCCCTGCCGGAACGGCCGGGGCGCGACCGGCGCCACCTCGCCGCCGCCCGACCGCCGCACCAGCCCGCGCGTGATCGACACGGCGAGGTAGAGCAGGTACGCCGCGCCGATCCAGCGCAGCCCGGTCAGCACGGCGGGGTAGCGGGCGATCACCACGCCCAGGCCCGAGATGACCAGCGCCACCTGCACGAAGGCCGCGGTGTGGATGCCCGCCAGCGCCAGCAGCCCCGCCCGGGTGCCCGAGCGCATCGAGGTGCGCAGCAGCAGGAAGGCGTCCACGCCGGGGGTCAGCACGACCACCGCGCAGGCGATCAGGAACGCCGGCAGCTGGGTGAAGTCCAGGTGCATGGAAACCTCCCTCATGTTCCGGACAGATCGTCGGTGACCTGCCTCACTTGCCGTGAAATCTTCGGTTCCACTGGATCCTAACAACAGATTTTCCGGATCCCATCCCCGTATGACGCGCGAAGGCGCAGTCCGCTACGGTCTGTGCCCGTTCGGCCACACGACGCAAGAGGGGTGCTCCATGCGCATCAGCGCGCCGGTCTTCGCCGTGCTCGTGCTCGTCCTGTCGGCGCTGCCCGCGGACGCGATCGTGGGCGGCCGCGAGGCGGCCGCGGCGCCGTGGGTCGTGGCGCTGTTCGACCGGGGCGCCTTCTTCTGCGGCGGCGCGCTGGTGGCCCCGGACAAGGTGGTCACCGCCGCGCACTGCACCCGGTCGCGCACCGTGCTCGGGGACCGCGACCGGCTGCCCGCGGACCTCACCGCGGTCGCCGGCCGGGCCGACCTCGACACCGGCGGCGGCCGGGCGGTCGGCGTCACGGCCGTCTGGCGGCACCCGTCCTTCACCGAGGTCTCCGCCGGTCACGACGTGGCCACGCTCACCCTGGCCACCCCGCTGCCGTACCGGCCGATCGCCGTCGCCGCCGCCGCGCCCGGCCCGGCCACCGTGCACGGCTGGGGCCGCACCGGCGAGCTGAGCCCGCCGAGCAGGCGGCTGCGGGAGGTCGACGTGCCGATCCGCCCGGACGCCGAGTGCGCCGCCGCGATCCCCGGCTACCAGCCGGGCGGGATGCTGTGCGCGGGCTACCCGGAGGGCGGCAAGGACGCCTGCGAGGGCGACTCCGGCGGCCCGCTCACCGCGGCCGGGCGGCTCGTCGGCCTCGTGTCCTACGGCCGCGGCTGCGCCCGCCCCGGCGAACCCGGCGTCTACACCCGGCTGAGCCGGTACCAGGACCTGCTCTGACGCTGTGGTACCAAGGCGAGGTGCACTCACCCCGGTTCCCGGCGACGCTGCGCCGGCAGTGGTCGGCCGACCTGACCGCCGACCAGCTCTACGCCGTGCTCAAGCTGCGCGGCGAGGTGTTCGTGGTGGAGCAGGACTGCGCCTACCCGGACCTCGACGGGCGTGACCTGGAGCCGGGCACCCGGCACTTCTGGCTGGAGGCCGACGGCTCACCGGGACCGCGGGCGTACCTGAGGCTGCTGGAGGAGCCGGATGGCACGTTCCGCATCGGCCGGGTGTGCACCGCCCGCGCCGCCCGCGGCCGCGGCTACAGCCGCCGGCTGGTGGAGGCGGCGCTGGCGGAGGTCGGGCAGGCGACGTGCGTGCTGGACGCGCAGACCTACGTGGCCGACTTCTACGCGTCGTTCGGCTTCGAGCCGCAGGGCGCGGAGTTCATCGAGGACGGGATACCGCACCTGCGGATGCGCCGGTCTCCGTGATCACCCGCACGGCCCGGTCGAGGTCGCCCTCGGACAGGTCGGCCCGCGCGGTCAGGCGGAGCCGGGAGATCCCGTCGGGCACCGATGGCGGCCGGAAGCAGCCGACGACCACGCCCTGCGCGCGGCACGCCTCGGCCCAGCCGAACGCCGCCTCGGGCGACGGCGCCTGCACCGAGACGACGGCCGCCGTCGGCGTGCTCACCCGCAACCCCTTGTCCCGCAACCGGAACGCGAGGTCCTGGGCCACGTCCAGGGCGCGCGCGGGCCGGTCGGGCTCCTCCCGCAGCACCTTCAACGCGGCCAGCGCCGCCGCCGCGCTCGACGGCGCGAGCCCGGTGTCGAAGATGAACGTGCGCGCGGTGTCGACCAGGTGCCTGATCACCCGGCTCGGCCCGAGCACCGCGCCGCCCTGCGCGCCCAGCGACTTCGACAGCGTCACCGTCGTCACCACGTCGGGGGCCTTGGCCAGGCCCGCGGCGGGCACCGCGCCGCGCCCGCCGTCGCCCACCACGCCGAGGCCGTGCGCGTCGTCCACGACCAGCGCGGCGTCGTGCTCGCGGCAGGTCGCGGCCAGCTCCGCGAGCGGCGCGAGGTCGCCGTCGACGGAGAACACCGAGTCGGTCACCACCAGCGCCCGCCGCTTGCCGCGGGTGGCCAGGGCGTGCGCGACCTGGCCGACGTCGCAGTGCCCGGCGACCACGACGTCCGCCTTGGACAGCCGCGTGCCGTCGATCAGGGAGGCGTGGATGTGCTGGTCGGCCACGATCGCGGTGCCCGGACCGGACAACGCGGTCAGCGCGCCCAGGTTCGCCGCGTAGCCCGACGAGAACACCAGCGCCGACTGCGTGCCGCAGAAGTTCGCCAGCTCGTACTCCAGCTCCGTGTGCAGCTCGGTGGATCCGGTGACGAGCCGCGAGCCGGTGGAGCCCGCGCCCCAGCGCAGCGAGGCCGCCGCGGCCGCGCCGGTGACCCGCTTGTCGCGGGCCAGGCCGAGGTAGTCGTTCGACGCCAGGTCGAGGTCGGTCGAGTCGGCCGGGCGCGGCCGGACCCGGCGCGCCAGGCCGGCTTTCGCGCGGGCGTCGGCCCGCGTGTCGATCCAGTCGAACACCGACTCCCCTGTGCGCACGCTCACGCCGGCAGTGTCGCATCCGACGGCTACCGTGCCGGCGTGGACCTCTTCCGGCCGGAACCAGGCGACCTGCGCTCGTTGCGGGAGGAGGCGCCGGTCCACCGCGACGGGCGCACGGGGCTGTGGCTGGTCAGCCGCTACGACGACGTGCGCGCCGTGCTGGCGGACCCGCGCCGGTTCCGCCCGGACAACGCGTTGACCGCGGTGACCGGGATGCCGGGTTCGGTGCTGCGGGTGCTCGCCCGCGCCGGGTTCTCGCTGCCGCCGACGCTGGCCAACAACGGCACCGGCACGCACGCCGCGCTGCGCCGCCTGGTGGCCCGGTTCCTGACGCCGGCGCGGGTGGCGGCGACGGGCCCGCGGATCGCCGACCTGGCCGCCGAACGGCTGGACCGGCTCAGCGGTCGGGCCGACCTGCACCCGGCGCTGGCCCGCGACCTGCCCGCGATCGTGCTGCTGGAGGTCATGGGCATCCGGGACGTGGACGTCGACGCGCTCAAGGCGTGGAGCACGGCGTCGCTGGAGCTGTTCTGGGGTGACGTCACGGAGGAGCGGCAGCACGAGCTGGCCCGCCCGGCCGCCGAGTTCCACCGGTGGCTCACCGCGCGGATCAGGGCCGCCGACCCGGCCGACGACGACCTGTTCGGCGCGTTGCGGGCGGACGACGTGCCGATCCGGGACGCGGCCGGCCTCTGCTACTTCCTGTTGATCGCGGGCCAGGAGACGACGACCCAGCTGCTGTGCTCGGCGTTCCACGCGGTGCTGCGGGAGGAGGGCCTGTGGTCCCGGCTGGGCGAGCCGGGCGTGGCCGCCGCGTGCGTGGAGGAGGTGCTGCGGCGCGACCCGCCGGTGAGCACGTGGCGGCGCGTCACCGCCGAGCCGGTGACGCTGTCGGGCGTGGACGTCCCGGCGGGCGCGCCGCTGCTGCTGATGCTCGCGGGCAGCGGGTCGGACCCGGAGGTGTTCGCGGAGCCCGAGCGGTTCTGCCCGGCCCGGCCGAACGCGCGCCGGCACCTGGCGTTCGGCTTCGGCAGGCACTTCTGCCTCGGCGCGGGCCTCGCCCGGCTGGAGGCGGAGGTGGTGCTGCGGGAGACCGCGCGGCGGTTCCCGCGCCTGCGCCTGGCCTCCGCCGCGCCGCCGCCGATGCTGGGCCTGCTGTCGTTCCGCGCGCCGCTGAGCGTGGAGGTCGAGCTAGGGGACCAGCACGACCTTGCCGGTGGTGGCCCGGCCCTCCAGCAGTTCGTGGGCGCGGGCGGCGTCGGCCAGCGGTAGCGCCTCGCCCAGCACGGGGCGCAGCCCGAGGTCGAACACCCGCCGCACCACGTCGGGCGTGAGGGGGTTGCCGAACCCCAGCACGGCCACGCCCTTGCGGAACACGTCGGACGCCGTCACGTCCAGCGGCTCGCCGCTCGCGAAGCCGAACACGGCCAGCCTGCCCACCCCGTCGCGCAGCAGCTCGAACGACTGCCGCCCGACCGCGCCGCCGACCGACGAGAACACCACGTCGACCGGCTCGACCCCGGCCGACCAGTCCGGCTCGCCGTAGTCGACGACCTCGTGCGCGCCCAGCTCGCGGGCCAGGTCGAGCTTCCGCCCGCCCCGCGCGGCGGCCACGACGGTCGCGCCCGCCCGTGCCGCGACCTGCACCAGCAGGCTGCCGACCCCGCCGCCCGCCGCCTCGACCAGCGCCCGCTCGCCCGCGGCGAGCCGGACCGCGTCCGCGGCCGTCACCGCCGTCGCGCCCTGCAGGTACAGCGCCAGCGCCTCGTGGTCGGACACGCCGTCGGGCACCTCGGTCGCGTCCTGCGGCAGCAGGGCCAGCTCGGCGTAGCCCTCGCCCAGCGCGAACCCGACCAGCCGCCGGCCGTCGGCGGCCACCCCGACCACCTCGCCGCCGAGCGCGCCGGGCGCGAGGTCGTACCAGGGCACCACCGCCGACGCCCGGCCCGAGCGGATGAGCGTCTCGCCGTAGTTGAGGCCGATCGCCGTGACGCGGACCAGCACCTGGCCCGGACCCGGGACCGGGTCGGGCACCTCCCGCACCCCGAGCACGTCCGCCGGACCGAACTCGTCGAACCGCACTGCGCGCACCGCGCCTCCCACCACTCAAGCGGACCGTCGGTCCGTTTACGTCCGCTACAATACGGACCGCCGGTCCGGTTCTGTCAAGCGGCGGCGGAGGAGGTCCACGATGCGGAAGGACGCCGAGCGCAACCGCGCCGCGATCCTCGCCGCGGCCGCGCGCCTGATCGCCGAACGCGGGCCGGACGGGTTCTCGATGGACGACGTGGCGACCGCCG
This sequence comes from Actinosynnema sp. NPDC004786, assembly GCF_053601135.1. NCBI lineage: Bacteria > Bacillati > Actinomycetota > Actinomycetes > Pseudonocardiales > Pseudonocardiaceae > Actinosynnema > Actinosynnema sp. NPDC004786. Next base: position 5,538 of record NZ_JBSGBG010000014.1, read on the forward strand.
CCGGTGTGGGCAAGGGCACGGTCTTCCGCCGCTTCGGCGACCGCGACGGGCTCGTGCGGGCCGTCGTGGACGAGACCTCGCGCACGTGGCGGGAGCAGTCCCGGGCCCTGCTGGAGGCCGACGACGTGCCCGCGGACGAGAGGGTCGTCACGTTCGTGGCCACCCTGTTCGACCACGTGACGGCCTCGCTGCCGCTGGTGGCCGCGTTCGAGCGGGTGTCCTCGCGCAGCATCGCGTGCGACGCGAACGCCGAGCTGACCCGGCAGCGCCTCACCACCTTGATCGCCCAGGTCAGGCCGGGTGTGGACGCGGAGTTCCTGGCGCACGCGCTGCTGGCCCAGCTCCGCGCGGACACGCTCGGCCACCTGGTGCGCGAGTGCGGCCTGGGCGTGCCGCGGGTGCGGGCCGGTGTGATCTCGCTCGCGCGGGGCGTGCTGGCCGGGGACTTGGAGGCGGCCGGGCGAAGTGCGACGATGCCCAGGCTGTAGAGGGGGTGTGCGAGGAAGCCGGTGCGAATCCGGCGCGGTCCCGCCACTGTGACCGGACCGAGGAGCCGGGAGTCAGGAACTCGACCCCCGACTCGTAGACCGGACACGGGCGTGGACACCCGAGGAAGGACACCGCCGCATGGGCGCGCGTTTCCCCTTTTCCGCCGTCGTCGGCCACGACGACCTCCGCACGGCCCTCCTGCTCAACGCCGTGCACCCCGGTATCGGCGGGGTGCTCGTCCGAGGCGAGAAGGGGACCGCGAAGTCGACCGTGGTCCGCGCGCTCGCCGCGCTGCTGCCCGAGCTGGACGTGGCGCCGGGCTGCCGGTTCGGCTGCGACCCGGCCGCGCCGGCCGACTGCCCCGACGGGCCGCACGGCGGCGGCTCGGAACGCCGACCGGCCCGGCTGGTCGAGCTGCCGGTGGGCGCAACCGAGGACCGGCTGGTCGGCTCGCTCGACCTGGAGCGCGCGTTGACCGAGGGCGTCCGCGCCTACCAACCCGGCCTGCTGGCCGCCGCGCACCGGGGCGTGCTCTACGTGGACGAGGTGAACCTGCTGCACGACCACCTCGTGGACCTGCTGCTCGACGCCGCCGCCATGGGCCGCGCGCACGTCGAGCGCGAAGGCGTGTCCGTGTCGCACGCCGCGTCGTTCCTCCTGGTCGGGACGATGAACCCGGAGGAGGGCGAGCTGCGCCCGCAGCTGCTCGACCGGTTCGGCCTCACGGTCGCGGTCCGCGCCTCCCGGGACGTGGCGACGCGCGCCGAGGTCGTGCGGCGGCGGCTGGCCTACGAGGCCGACCCGGAGGGGTTCGCCGCCCGCTGGGCCGAGGCGGACGCGGAGCTGGCCCGGCGGATCGTGGCCGCCCGCGACCGGCTGCCCGCGGTCGCGCTGCCGGACCCGGAGCTGCGCCGCATCGCCGCGATCTGCGCCGCGTTCGAGGTGGACGGGATGCGCGCGGACCTCGTGGTGGCCCGCGCCGCGACCGCGCACGCCGCCTGGCGGGGCGCGGACGAGGTGGCGGAGGAGGACGTGGAGGCCGCCGTCCGGCTCGCGCTGCCGCACCGCAGGCGCCGCGACCCGTTCGACGAGCCGGGCCTGGAGCAGGAGCAGCTCGACGACGCCCTCCGGCAGGGTTCCGAGGCCGCCCAAGAGCCGGAGGACGGCCCCGACGGCCCGGACGACGACGGAGGCGGCGGCGCGCCCCTGCCCGGTGAACCGCCGGAGTCCACTTCGGACGGTTCCGGTTCGGCCGAGCGGTCGCACGCCCCCGCGCCCGCGTTCCGCGTCCGGCTGTTGCAGGTTCCGGGCGTCGGCGAGGGCGCGCCGGGCAAGCGGTCCCGGGCCCGCGCCCGCACCGGCCGCGTGGTCCGCTCGTCCACTGTGGACGGAACGGGCCTGCACGTCGTCGGCACGCTCGGCGCGGCCGCGCCGCACCAGGCGGCCCGGGGACGCCGCGGCCCCGGCCTGGAGCTGCGCGCGTCCGACCTGCGGCTGTCGGTGCGCGAGGGCAAGGAGGGCAACCTCGTGCTGTTCGTGGTCGACGCGTCCGGCTCGATGGCGGCCCGGCAGCGGATGGCCGCGGTCGGCGGCGCGGTGATCTCCCTGCTCCGCGACGCCTACCAGCGGCGGGACAAGGTCGGCGTGGTCACGTTCCGCGGCCGGGAGGCGCAGGTGGCCCTGCCGCCGACGAACTCGGTGGACGCGGCGGCGGCCCGGCTGCGCGCCCTGCGCACCGGCGGCCGGACCCCGTTGGCCGACGGCCTGCTGCGCGCCCGCCGCGTGCTGGAGGCCGAACGCGTCCGCGACCCGCGCCGCCGGCCGCTGCTGGTGCTGCTCACCGACGGCCGCGCGACCGCCGCCGGGACGGGCGGCGACCCGATGGGCGACGCGCTGCGCGCGGCCGGCCTGCTGGCCGCCGACCCGGTCGCGTCCGTCGTGGTCGACTGCGAGCACGGCCCGATCCGGCTCGGCCTGGCCGCCCGCGTCGCGTCCGCGCTCGGCGCGGCGTGCGTGCGCCTGGAGGAACTGTCCGCAGACCAGGTCGCCGGCGTCGTGCGCGCCGCCCGAGCCGCGTAGGAGCGTCGAAGTGCCCCAAGGACAACCGGCCGTCGTCCCCGCCGACGGCCTCACCACGCGCCAGCGCCGCAACCGGCCCCTGGTCGTGCTGCACACCGGCGAGATGAAGGGCAAGTCCACCGCCGCCTTCGGGCTCGCGCTGCGCGGCTGGAACCAGGGCTGGTCCATCGGCGTCTTCCAGTTCGTCAAGTCGGCCAAGTGGAAGGTCGGCGAGGAGTCGGCGTTCCGCGCCCTCGGCCGCCTGCACGAGCAGACCGGCGAAGGCGGGCCCGTCGAGTGGCACAAGATGGGCGAGGGCTGGTCCTGGACCCGCAAGCAGGGCACCGAGGAGGACCACGCCGCCGCCGCCCGCGAGGGCTGGCGGGAGATCGCCCGGCGGCTGCGCGCCGAGCGGCACGGCCTGTACGTGCTGGACGAGTTCACCTACCCGCTGCACTGGGGCTGGATCGACGTGGCCGAGGTGGTGGACGCCCTCGCCTCCCGGCCCGGCCACCAGCACGTGGTCATCACCGGGCGGCACGCGCCCGCCGCGCTCGTGGACGCCGCCGACCTGGTGGTGGAGATGACCAAGGTCAAGCACCCGATGGACGCGGGTCAGAAGGGCCAGAAGGGGATCGAGTGGTGAACCGGCTGGTGGTCGCCGCGCCCGCGTCGGGCAGCGGCAAGACCACCGTGGCCACCGGCCTGATGGCGGCGCTGCGGCGCGCGGGCGACCGGGTCGCGCCGTTCAAGGTCGGCCCCGACTACATCGATCCCGGCTACCACTCGGTGGCGACCGGCAGGCCGGGCCGCAACCTCGACCCCGTGATGGTCGGCGAGCACCGGGTGGCGAGCCTGTTCGCGCACGGCGCCCGCGGCTGCGACCTGGCCGTGGTCGAGGGCGTCATGGGGCTGTTCGACGGGCGGGTGGACACCGAGGGCGTCGGGTCCACCGCGCACGTGGCCAAGCTGCTGTCCGCGCCGGTGCTGTTCGTGGTCGACGCGCGCGGCCAGAGCCGCAGCCTCGCCGCCCTGCTGCACGGTTTCCGGGGCTACGACCCGACCGTGCGGCTCGGCGGCGTGGTGCTCAACCAGGTCGGCTCCGCCCGGCACGAGCACGTGCTGCGCGGCGCGTGCGCCGAGGTCGGGCTGGAGGTGCTGGGCGTGCTGCCGCGCGACGACCGGTTCGCGCTGCCGTCCCGGCACCTGGGCCTGGTCACGGCCGCCGAGCACGGACCCGCCGCGGTGGCCGCCGTGGACGCCATCGCGGACGCCGTCGCCCGCCACGTGGACCTCGACGCGGTGCGCCGGCTCGCCGCCGGCGCGCCCGCCCTGGCGGTGCCCGCCTGGGACCCGCGCGCCGAGGTCGAGCCGGTCGTCGGCGCGCCTGCGGTGGCCGTCGCGGGCGGCGCGGCGTTCACGTTCGGCTACGCCGAGCAGGTCGAGCTGCTGGCCGCGGCCGGCGCGGACGTCGTCGTGGTGGACCCGCTGCGGGACGAGGCGCTGCCCGCCGGCACGGCCGGTCTGGTGCTGCCCGGCGGTTTCCCCGAGCAGCACGCCGCCGAGCTGTCGGCCAACGAGGGGCTGCGCGCCGCCGTCGCCGCCCTGGCCCGCGCCGGCGCGCCGGTGCACGCCGAGTGCGGCGGCCTGCTGTACCTGGCGAAGTCGCTGGACGGCGCGCCGATGTGCGGCGTGATCGAGGCGGAGGGCGCGATGACCTCCCGGCTCACGCTCGGCTACCGCGACGCCGTCGCGCCGCAGGACTCCGTGCTGGCCCGCGCGGGTTCCCGCGTCACCGGGCACGAGTTCCACCGCACCGCGCTGAGCGTCCCGCACGGCGCGAAACCGGCCTGGCGGTGGCGCGGCCACGACCAGCGCCCGGTGGCCGAGGGTTTCGTCGTCGGCCGGGTCCACGCGTCGTACCTGCACACCCATCCCGCGTCCGCGCCGGAGGCCGTGACCCGCTTCGTGCGGGCCTGCGCCAGCGCGTCCGCGCGCTCCGAGGCCACTCGTTAGTGGATCGCGCTCGCGCGGTACGGTCCTTGCCCAGCAAGCCGGACACGTCGTGGGGAGCAGTTGTGATGACTGGTCGGGTCTCCTTCGTGGGCGCCGGTCCCGGCGCCGCCGATCTCATCACCGTGCGCGGCGCCAAGCGGATAGCCGAGGCCGACGTCGTGCTGTGGGCGCCCAGCGTGGTCGAGGCCGAGTGCGTGCGCGAGCACGCCCGGCCCGACGCGGAGCTGGTCGACTTCTCGCGCGTCACCGAGGCCGAGGTGGTCGAGGTGTACCGGCGCGCGTCGGCGGGCCGGCTGAAGGTCGTGCGGCTGCACGCGGGCGACCCGTCGCTGTGGGGCGGGCTGCGCGACCAGCAGGAGGCGTGCCGCCGGCTCGGCCTGGAGACCGACGTGGTGCCCGGGGTGTCGCAGGTGTCCGCCGCGGCGGCGTCCGTCGGCCGCGAACTGACCACTTCGGACGTCGCGCAGTCGCTGCTGCTGGTCGGGCCCGAGACCGCCGAGCACGTCGAGGAGTTCGCCGCGCACGGCACCACGATGGCGATCTCCGCGTCCGGCGCGCGGGCCGGCCTGCTGGTCGAGCGGCTGCGCGCGGGCGGCTACCCCGACGACACGCCGGTCGTGGTGGCCTACAAGGTCTCCCTGCCCGACGAGACGGTCGCGCACACCACGGTGGGCGAGCTGGAGGCGTGCGTGAAGGAGCACAAGCTCTACCGCACCACGCTGTTCCTGGTCGGCAAGGTGCTCGCGCAGCCCGCGCCGCGCCGCCGCTCCCCGGTGGTCGAGGGCGACGAGCCGGTGCGCCGGGCGCGGCCGTCGCGGTGGGCCCTGCGCGCGAACCGCCCGGTCGCGAAGCCGTCCGCCGAGTCGCCGTCGTCGGTCGCGGCGTGGTCGGCCGTGCACGAGTGGCAGGAGACCGCGCGCACCAAGCGCCCCGCCGCCGCCAAGCCGAAGCCCGAGCCGGTCGGCGAGCCGCTGCTGCACCTGATCGCCGACGGCCACGCCGGGGCCGACGAGCCCGGGGAGCACGCCGGGTCCGGGCAGGCCGGGCAGGCCGTGCCGCCGTCGGACGGGCAGGCGCCCGAGCCGGGGGCCAAGCCCAAGCCGAAGCCCGTGGTGGCCGCCGCCGCGAAGCGCAAGCCCGCCGCCGTGCAGGCCAGCACGACGCCCCGCAAGCCGGCCGCGCCGCGGGCCAAGAAGAACAAGCGCGTGAACTGACGTGGACGTCGTCGCGCTGCACCGCTTCGTCACCGAGGCCGGCCGGTCCTGGGCCGACGTGACAGTGGTGGACGCCGCGGCGTCGGGGCCGCGCCACGCGCTGAACGTGTGCCGCGCGCGGCCCGCCGTCGTCGTCTCCGGCGCCGACCCGGCCGAACTCGCCCGCGGGCTGGCCGGGTGGCGGCGCTCCCTGGTGGTGTCCTCCGCCGCCGGTCTGTCCACTGTGGACCCTGCGGACGCGGTGGCGCGCCGGTGGTCCGACCCGGGCCCGCTGCTGTGCCTGGCGGAGCAGGGCTTCGCGCCGGCGGGCGAGGGCTGGGCGCTGCCGGACGACGACTTCGCGCACCGCGACGGCATGGTGGCCGTGGCGGAGGTGCGGGCGCTGGTGCTGGCCCGGCTCGCGCCGCGCCCCGGCGTGCTGGTGTGGGACGTCGGCGCGGGCCCCGGCGCGATCGGCGTCGAGTGCGCGCGGCTGGGCGCGGCGGTCGTCGCGGTGGAGCGGGATCCGGTGCAGTGCGTGCGGATCATCGCCAACGCCTCCGCGCACGGCGTGGACGTGCGCGTGGTCGAGGCCGAGCTGGACCAGGCGGGCGAGCTGCCCCGGCCCGACGCGGTGTTCGTCGGCGGCGGCGGCCCGGACGTGGTGCGGCGGTGCGCGAAGTCCGGCGCGCGGCGGGTCGTGGTGGCGACCCCCGACCTGGACCGCGTCCTGCCCGCGCGGGACGCGTTGCTGGACGCCGGGTACGAGGTCGAGGGCAGCCAGGTCGCGGCGGCGCGGCTGACCGGCGGGACGTTGACGGCCACCAACCCGGTGACCGTGCTGTGGGGGGTGAAGCGGGCGTGATCGGGGTGTTCGCCGCCGGCGAGCGCGGTCGGCGGGCCGCGGTCGACCTGGCCGGGCTGCTGGGGCCGGACGCGGTGGTGCCGGACGGGCCGATCGGGCCCGCGTTGCGCGCGCTGTGGCCCAGGCTGGGGTCGGCGGTGTTCTTCCTCGGCACGGCGGCGACCGTGCGGCTGGTCGCGCCGCTGCTGCGCGACGAGCGCGCCGACCCCGGCGTGGTGTGCGTGGACGGCGGGTTCGCCGTGTCGCTGCTGGGCGGCGCGGACGCGTTGGCCGGCCGGATCGCCGACGTGCTGGGCGCGCAGGCCGTGACCACGTCCGCGGCGGCCGACTCGCCGCTGGACGAGCTGGTGGAGCTGCTGGACGCCGCGGTCGAGGGCGACCTGGCCGGGTGCGGCGAGGCGGTGCGGCTGGGCGAGCCGGTGGCGCTGGTCAACCCGCTCGGGTTCCCGCTGCCCGCGCTGCCGGACAACGTGGTGGGGCGCGAGCGCGGGACCGGGTGGACGGTCGTGGTGGACGACCGGGTGCCCCGGGGGCCGCGGAACGACCGCCTGGTGCGGATCGTGCCCCGCACGCTCGTGGTCGGCGTCGGGTCCGCCACCGGGGTGTCGGCGGCCGCGGTGTCGGCGGCGTTGGCGCGGCTGGAGGAGGAGCACGAGCTGGACCCGCGCGCGGTGCGCGCGTTCGCCACGCTGGACCGCAAGGTCGCCGAGCAGGGCATCGCCGACGCCCTGGAGGACTGGGGCTTCTGGCACGACTCGACCACCGCGCCGCTGCTGTCCTACCCCGGGGAGGAGCTGGCGGTGATCCCCGTGCCGAACCCGGCGGAGCTGGCGATCGGCATCCCCAGCGTGGCCGAGGCGGCGGCGTTGCGCGGCGCGATGGAGCTGTCCGGAGGCGGCCGGGTGGAGATGGCGGCGGAGAAGGTGAAGGGCGCGGGCGTGACCGTGGCCGCCGCCCGGGTGCTGCCGCGCGGCCGGTTGGCGCTGGTGGGCCTGGGCCCCGGCGACGCGGACGAGCGCACCCCGCGGGCCGAGGCCGAGCTGCGGCGGGCGTCGGTCGTGGTGGGCAGCGCCGAGTGCGTGGCGCAGGTGCGGCACCTCCTGCGGCCCGGCACGCGGGTGGCGGCGGACGGCGCGGTGCGGCTGGCGGAGGCGGGCGCGGCGGTGGCCTACGTGGAGGCGGGCGCGGGACCCGTTGTTGCCGGGCCGATTCGGGCGGATGTCGTCCGTGTGACGGGTGTCACTCGTCAACTGTGAAGTCCCGACGGACCGTCGAAAGGCGGTTGTCGCTTTCGTCGTCTTGGTCCTAGCTGGATGTGCGCCCGTCCCGGGCGTCCCTGCACCGGAAGGATCGACATGGCGAAAACCCTGCGTCGCCTGGTCACCGCGATGGCCGCGGCCGTGGCCGCGATCGGTCTGCTGACCGTCGCGCCCGCGTCGGCCGGCGCCTCGTCCGACACCGGCGTGTCGCCGTACATCGTCGGCGGGTCGCGCGTGTCCACCAGCACCTACCCGTGGGTGGTCTACCTGGCCACCAGCACCGGCAGCCAGTTCTGCGGCGGCACGCTGGTCAAGGCCAACAAGGTCGTCACGGCCGCGCACTGCGTGAGCGGCCGGTCCGCGTCGAGCACCCGCGTGGTGCACGGCCGGGACGACAAGCAGAGCACGGCGGGCACGGTCGCCACGGTGAGCGGCATCTGGGTGCACCCCAGCTACCGGACCGCCAGCTCCGGCTACGACGTGGCGGTGCTGACCCTGGGCACCAGCATCAACTCCACCTACCTGCCGCTGGCCACCCCGTCCGACACCGCGCTGTACGCGGCGAACACGAGCGCCCGGATCTACGGCTGGGGCACCACGTCGTCCGGCGGCTCGGCGTCGCGCTACCTGCTCGGCGCGACCGTGCCGGTGACGTCCGACGCGACCTGCCGCACGGCGTACTCGAACTACAGCAACACGTCCATGGTGTGCGCGGGCTACCCGCAGGGCGGCGTGGACACCTGCCAGGGCGACTCGGGCGGCCCGCTGGTCGCGGGCGGCAAGCTCATCGGCGCGACCTCGTTCGGCCGGGGCTGCGCGCTCGCGGGCTACCCCGGCGTGTACGCGCGGATCGCGTCGTACTACTCGGTGATCACGGCGCAGCTGTAACCGCCGCGACGTGCCCACGACCGGGTGCATTCCCGGTCGTGGGCACGGTCCGCGTGTTCGATGCGGTGCCATGCGCCGACTTCTCGTGGTCCTCCTGGTCCTCCTGGTCGTCCTGACCGCCGTGCCGGGCGTCGCCACCGCGGCGGACGCGTTGCACTCGTGCGTCACGTGGGTCGAGGGGAACGCCGCCTCGGGCCGCTGCCACGGCAGCGGGACGTTCCGGCTCGTCGCGTCGTGCGACGACGGCCGGAAGGTGGACAGCTCGTGGCTCACCATCCGCGACGGCATGGGCCGCACCAAGGTCCGCTGCCGCACGACCGCCGTGAGCGCGGTGATCGAGCAGCGGCAGCCGGTGGCGCCCGTGATGTGAAGCACCACCGTTGGACAGGACATGTCCGACGTGGATGCTTCTACCCATGCACGGTGAACAGCACTACCTCGTGGGCCTGGACCTGACCGGCCGGCGGGTCGTCGTCGTGGGCGGCGGCACGGTCGCGCAGCGCAGGCTGCCCAGGCTGGTCGCGGCGGGCGCCAGGGTGGAGGTGATCTCCCCCGAGGTGACCCCGGCGGTCCAGGGCCTGGTCGACGGCGGCGAGGCGACCTGGCAGGCCCGCGAGTACGCCGACGGCGACCTCGACGGCGCGTGGTACGTGCTGGCCTGCACCTCCTCGCCCGAGGTGAACGCGAAGGTGGCCGCGGACGCCGAGGAGCGCCGGGTGTTCTGCGTGCGGGCCGACGTGGCGGTGAAGGGCACCGCGGTCACGCCCGCCGTCGGCGAGCACGACGGCCTGCTGGTCGGCGTCCTCGCGGGTGGTCAGCACCGGCGGTCCGCCGCCGTGCGGGACGCGGTGCTGTCGGCGCTGCGCGACGGGTCCACCGCCGACCACCACGACCAGCCCGCGGGTGTGGCGCTCGTGGGCGGCGGTCCGGGCGACCCGGACCTGATCACCGTGCGGGGGCGCAGGATGCTGGCGCGGGCGGACGTCGTGGTGGCCGACCGGCTCGCGCCGCGTGAGCTGCTGGACGAGCTGCCGCCGCACGTCGAGGTGGTGGACGCGGCGAAGATCCCGTACGGCCGGGCCGCCACCCAGGACTTCATCAACACCACGCTCGTCGAGCACGCCAAGTCCGGCAAGTTCGTGGTCCGCCTCAAGGGCGGCGACCCGTACGTGTTCGGCCGGGGCTTCGAGGAGCTGATCGCGTGCGCCGAGGCGGGCGTGCCGGTCACCGTGGTGCCCGGCGTGACGAGCGCGTTCGGCGTGCCGGCGCTGGCGGACGTGCCGGTGACGCACCGCGGCGTGGCGCACGAGGTGGTGGTCGTGTCCGGGCACGTCGCGCCCGACGACGAGCGGTCCCTGGTCGACTGGTCGGCGTTGGCGAGGCTGACCGGGACCGTCGTGATCCTCATGGGGGTGGAGCGGGCGGCGGCGTTCGCGGACGCCCTGATGGCGGGCCGTCCGGGCGACACCCCGGTGTCGGTGATCCAGGAGGGCAGCACCCGCACGCAGAAGGTCGTGCGGTCGACGCTGGCGTCCCTGGCCGGGGACATCGCCGAGCACGGCATCCGCCCGCCCGCGATCATCGTCGTGGGACCGGTGGCCGGACTGGCCGGGGAGCTGCCGTTCCGCTCCTGAGCGCCCACACCGCCCCGGCGGCGACCACGACGACGAGCCCGGCCGCCGCGGCCGGCGTCGTGCCGCCGGGGTGGACCAGCGGTTCGCCGTGCAGCGCCTGCCGGACGAGCAGCGCGAACAGGCCGGTGTAGCCGAGCGCGGCCACCGCGACCAGGCGGGTGCGCACCCGTTCGGCCAGGCCGAGCGCCGCCAGGCCCAGCGCCAGCAGGATCATCGCCTGGAGGCCGTGCATGCCGACGAAGTGCGGCACGCGCAGGTCGCCGCCGGTGGTGCTCCACCCGGTGAGCGGCAGGCCCGGTCCGCCGTCGGGCACGCCGACGCTGTGCCCGGCGACCAGCTCGACCTCCCGGCCGCCCGCGTCGGCCACGGTGACCTCGCGGCGCTGCCCGAACATCAGGTAGCCGGAGGCCATGCCGAGGATCGCCAGGTACAGCCCGGAGCGCACGGCCGGCCGCACGTCCGGCCGCCCGAAGCGCTGGAACGACAGCACCAGCGCGAGCGCCACGTTGGCCAGGAACATCGCCGGGATGCCGAGGGCGAAGCTCGCCTGCACGAACTGGTTCGACGGGTCGTCGGAACCGTTGAAGTGGGTGAACGTGCCGCGGGCCGCCTGCACGACGACCAGCCCGACCTCCACGAACAGCACCACCGCGATGAACGTCGCCGCGCCCGACGTCCACCGCCGTCCCGGTGCGGGACGGACAGCAGCCACGACAGGGTGGCCGAGTAGACCGCCAACGACGCCGTGAACTTCAACGGCTTCGCCCACAGCGGCGCGCCCTGGAGCACGCGCCCGTCGACCAGCACCGCCACCGCGCACACCAGCGCGCCCACCGCCATCACCGCGGCCACCCAGAGGGTCGGCCGGTGCCACGTCCTCGTCATGGCCGACAGCGTCGCCCGACCTCCCCGGCAAGATCACTGGTGCAGGCCCGGCGCCGCGCGGTGGGGCAGGCCCCCGGATGTGAGAATGCGGCCCGAGCCGCCCGCACCGGCGGGCCGTGCGGAACGGGGTCGTGGCGTTGGCGGTCTGGGTTCGACTCGCGGGGGTGGGGCTGGCGAAGGTGCGGTTCGCCCACTCCCCGGTGTTCGAGACCGTCATGGCGGTGGACGGGCTGCGCACGCCGGGCGCGCACGCCGTGCACCTGCCGTGGGTGCGGTGGGCGCGGGACCGCCTCGACGACATCCCCGGCCTCGACGCGTTGCTGGCCCGGTTGGAAGGTCCGGCCAAACCGGGCGACCTGATGCCGGTGCCGGACGTCCGCATGCCGGACCTGGACGCCGAGCTGCGCCACGTGCCGCAGCCGGAGGCCGACATCATCCGCCGGTGCTACGAGCTGCTGATCGCGCCGCACTGGAAGCGCATCACCGCCGTCCTCGAAGCCGACATCGCGGCCCGCGCGGCGACGCTCGCGGACCAGGGCGTGGAGGCGGTGTTCCGGGACCTGCACCCGGAGATCACGTGGGCCGACGGCGAACTGGTCCTGCACCGCAAGCCCGAGCACCGGGTGGACCTGGCCGAGCACGGCCTGGTGCTGTGCCCGAGCGTGTTCTGCTGGCCCAAGGCGTGGATCGCGATCGACCCGGTGGGCCAAGGGGTGCTGCGCTACCCGGCCCGCGGCATCGGCACGCTGTGGGAGGAGCGGGCGACGTCCCACGACCTGGCGGCCCTGATCGGCCGGACCCGCGCGCACCTGCTGACGTTGCTGGAAGCGCCGAAGAGCACCACCGACCTGGCCGCGGCGCTCGGCGTGACGGCGGGGGCGGTGTCGCAGCACATCGCCGTGCTGCGGGCGGCCCGACTGGTGACGACGCGCCGTGAAGGCCGTTACGTGCTCCACATGCGCACTACGCGTGCCGACGCACTGCTGAGCTGACACCCCGCGCTCCGCAAACGCTTTCCCCCGAACGCCACCGTTACGGAGGCGGTTGCACCAGGTCCACGAGGAAGCGCTGGGCCAGTGCCTCGGAGCACAGGCCCTGCACCAGTTCGACGCCCTCGCCGAGTTCCTCCCCGCGCAGCGCGAGGCACCGGTCCGTGGCCGCGATCCGCACGCGGTACCGCCCGGCCGTCGGCGGGCCGGACGGCTCGAAGCGGAACTGTTGGGAGGCGCGGTCGTCGTCGCAGTCCTCGCGCGGTTCCAGCAGGTCCTGCCCGTCGCCCGACGTGATCGCGGTGAGGCACCCGACGTTGTGCACGGGGTGGTGCCACTGGATCTTGCAGCAGGCCGTCCCCCAGCGGCTCCAGGTAGGTCCGCGGCAAGGCGGCCTGGTCGCACGGGCGCTGGACGGCGATCTCCGTCGGGTAGCGGCGCGACCGGTCGAAACCCTCGGTGAGGCACAGGTGCGGCGTCCGGACGGGGCGGATCACCGCCCAGCTGCCCACGGCGGGGATCGGCAGGCCCGGCACTTGGGGAGTGGTGGTGGCAGCGGAGGTCGTCGTGCCACCGGTGACGGTTCGGATCCCGGCGTGCACCGCCACGCCGACGGCGGTCGCCACGCTCAGGGCTCCGACGACCGCGAGCGCCGCGACGACCCTCGGGACGCGGCGCGTGGGCGTCGTCGGCTCGGGGGCGGCGGGGTCGCCGGCGAGGCGCCTGCGTGCCTCGACCCACAGCCGGACGTCCGGCTCGTCGAGCCCGCACGCCTTGGCGAACTCCTCCACGAACGGCTCGCGGGGCAACGTCGAGCGGCTGAGGGCGGTGGCGATCGTGCTGGACGGCAGGACCGCGCCGTTGGCCGCGGCCTTGCCCTCGAGTTGGCGGTAGGTGAGCCCCGACCACTTGCGCAGCCGGCGGAGGGCGTCGGTGAACTCGACGGCGTCGGTCGCGTCGCCCGGTTCGGGGCGACCGGTCGGTCGCCGGCGACCGTCGTCGCCCGGCCGGGATGATCTCACCGACAAAGGATCGTGCTTTGTCCGGTGTGCCGTCGATACGCGAAACGGGTGTGCGGTCGAATCGCTCTCGTGCATTCATGCCGAGTCGGCGGGAAAACCGCTACTTATTCGTGCCCAGGGAGACTTCCGGGCACACCGGTCATTGTCGTTTTGCCTGCTCAACGTGCTTGTTCGTGGTGTTCGAGCGCGGTTCGAACGTCTCGTGCGCCGTTCGGCTCATTCTCGCACGCGGTCGGGAATCGGCTCGGCGGTTCGGGATAGTCCCGAACCGGCGGCGCGGTTGCGCGGCGGTGGGCCGGCTGTGGAACGTCGGGAGCGGAATCCCAACGACCAATGGAGGACACTGATGGCATCACGCAGATTCGTGGCGGCGTTCGGCGTGGTCGGGGCTTTCCTCGTCTCCCTGGCGTCGCCCGCCGCGCAGGCGGACGAGGCCACCGACGCCGCTCCGCTCGCCTGTCGCTTGCACACCCACTCGGCGAAGGACACGTTCAACAACGGCTACCCGGCCAAGTCGAGCGTCCCGGTCCGTTCCAGCGGCCCTTACGCCGACTGCTCGATCGACGGCTACATCGACTCCAGCACGCGCCTGCACTACCACTGCTACACGACGAACGACGTCGGCAACACGTGGACGTGGGTGCGCGTGGTGGGCGGGGACATCGCGGGCTGGGTCTGGGACGAGAACCTCCAGGGCTACGGCTCCTCGGTCCGCTGCTGAACGACGCTCCGGATCGGACCGCGCCGCCTGGCGCGAGAGCCCGTGGTGCCGGTGGCCCCGACGACGGCGTCGGGGCCACCGGTGGACCGGTGCTCGGACGCCGTCCGCGCGGGAACGCGAGAGCAGGGATACCCGCCAGCCTGCGCGGGAACGCGGGAGCAGGGGTCCCCGCCAAGCTGCGCGGGAACGCGGGAGCAGGAGTTCTCGCCAACCTACGCGGGAACGCGAGAGCAGGAGTTCCCCGCCAAGCTGCGCGGGAATGCGAAAGCAGGGGTCCCCGCCAAGGGGACCCCTGCTTTTACCCTGCCACAACGGTCCGACGATGTCGGGCCGTCGGTGGTCGGTTGTGGACTAGTGCTGCGCCACCCGGCGGGGACGGCCGGAGGCCGCGCCCGAGCCGCCGCGCTCGCGGTCGAAGCGACCGCCGCGGAAGCCGCCGCCGTTGCGGCGAGGGGCGCCACCGCCGCCGCCACCACGACGGGCGCGCACCGGGATCTCGGGCTCCACGACGGGGACGCCGCTGGGCACCCGCGCGCCGGTGATGCGGATCAGCTCCTCGTCACCGGGACGGACCTTGGTCGACGCCGGGCGGATGCCCGCCCGGGCCGTCAGGCCCTGCACGGCCCGCCGCTGGTCGTGCGTGACCAGCGTGACGACGACACCGGACTGGCCGGCGCGCGCCGTGCGGCCGGCGCGGTGCAGGTAGTCCTTCGGGTCGGCCGGCGGGTCGACGTGCACGACGAGGCTCACGTCGTCCACGTGGATGCCGCGCGCCGCCACGTCGGTGGCGATCAGCACCGGCGTGGTGCCCTCGCGGAACTGGCCGAGCACCCTCGTCCGCGCGCTCTGCGCCTTGCCGCCGTGCAGCGCGCCCGCGTGCACGCCCATCGACCGCAGCTTCTTGGCCAACCGGTCCACGTGGTGCTTGGTGCGCACGAACATGATCGTGCGGCCCTCGCGCGCGGCGACCTCGGTGACCACGTTCTGCTTGTCCTCGGCGGACACGAACAGCAGGTGGTGCTCCATCGTGGTGACGCTGCCGGTGGGCGGCGACACCGAGTGGACCACCGGGTCGTGCAGGTACTGGCGCACCAGCTTGTCCACGTCGCCGTCGAGCGTCGCGGAGAACAGCAGCCGCTGGCCGTCCTGCGGGGTCAGGTCGAGGATGGCCCGGACCTGCGGCATGAAGCCCATGTCCGCCATCTGGTCGGCCTCGTCCAGCGCGGTGAACATGACCTCGGACAGGTCGGCCGTGCCCTGCCGGACGTGGTCGGACAGCCGGCCGGGGGTGGCGATCAGCAGGTCCACGCCGCGGCGCAGCGCGTCGACCTGGCGCGGGAACGACGTGCCGCCGACGACCGTGCGGCACCACAGGCCGAGGGCGCGCGCGAACGGGCTGAGCGCCTCCTCGACCTGCATCGCCAGCTCACGGGTGGGCACGAGCACGAGGGCACGCGGCTTGAGCGGCTTGGCCCGACCGCCGGTCAGGCGCGACAGCAGCGCCAGGCCGAACGCCAGCGTCTTGCCGGAGCCGGTCTGACCGCGACCGAGGAGGTCGCGGCCCGCCATGGCGTCCGGCAGCGTGGCGGCCTGGATGGGGAACGGCTCGGTGATGCCGGCCTGCTCGAGCGCGCGGAGCAGCTCGTCGGACAGGCCCAGCTCGGCGAACGAGGGCAGCGGGCCCTCGGGCACGGTGCTCTCGACGTGGTCGGGAATGGTGGTCGCCTGCTCCACGACGGGAGCGGGACGACGGTTGCCCTGGCCAGGGCGCCTGCTGCGGGGCTTGCGGAACTGCTGGCGCTCGGAACGGCCTTGGGACATCGTGGGCAAAACAAACCTCCGGGACACGGCACGTCTCGAGGATTGCTCTGCTTGAGCAGGCGCGATCGCGGGGACGGGCCCGGCGCGCGGATCGCGCCGATAGTGGTTGGGGAGCACCACCGGCCACTCTGGCGGCCTGGGGCGCTTCGTGGCGCCACCGGGCGGTGCACCACTCAGTCTAGCTGATCACGCGACGGAGTTCGTCATCCCGGCGGTGTTCTAACGCACACGACCGGTCCGCCGCACTCCGCCGACGATCACCGTGAACCGCATCAGTGCAGGTCACGGGCACTACATCGCCCCGTCTGCCCGGGTCGACCGGCGGGGCGGGCACCAGCTGAACGGAGCAATGCGGACCGGCGCGGTGCGCACCGACCGGGGGAACTTCGACTTCCCGCAGTTCCCCCGGTCGGCGACGACGAGCCCCCGGGTCACGATCGACCCGGGGACTCGTCCGATCCGTCATCGGCCGGGGACCGACGGACCCCGGCCCCGGGTCACCGCAGGCCGGCCTGGTCCAGCAGCGACTCGGTGACCTCGCGCGGGTCGGCCAGCTCCGGCGGCAGGCCGCGCGCGGTGAACCAGCCGGCCACGTTGCGCACGTCCCGGTCCAGGAACTCCGGCCCGCGCGGGTTCGCCACCAGGTCCACCACCTGCGGCAGGTCGATCACGACCAGCCGCCCGTCGTGCACCATCAGGTTGAACGCCGACAGGTCGCCGTGCGCCAGCCCCGCGGCCGCCATCAGGGCCAGCGCGTCCACGAGCTGCCGCCACAGGTCGAGCAGCTCGTCCGGCTCCGGCCGCAACTGCGCCAACCGGGGCGCGGCCGCGCCGTCCGTGCCGACGAACTCCAGCAGCAGCTCGGTGCCGTCGCGCTGCACCGGGTACGGCACCGGCGCGCCGAGCTGCCAGAGCTTCGCCAGCGCGGCGAACTCGGCCACGGCCCACCGCTCGGCGATGAGGTTGCGGCCGAACGCGCTGCGGTTCGCCATCGCGCGCATCTCCCGCGACCGGCGCATGCGCCGCCCTTCGAGGTAGCCCGCGTCCCGGTGGAACAGCCGGTGGTCGTTGCTGCGGTACCGCTTGGCGGCCATCAGGCACGCCCGGTCGGTGCCCGGCATGGCGCGTTCCAGCAGGAAGACGTCCGCCTCCTTGCCGGTCTTCACGATCCCCAGCTCGCGGTCCACCGCGGCCAGGTCCGTGACCAGCCACTCCGGGTGCGGTTTCGGCCCCTGGTCGGCGTCGCCCCAGGTGGACCACCGGTCGCCGTCCTCGGGCACGTCCGCCGCGGCGGCGTCGTCCCGCATCTGGGCGAGGCGGTCCTTGGCCTCCTCGGTGAGCCGGCCGCGTCGGCCCGGCTCGACGTCGCCGTCGGCGCGCGCCAGTTGCTTCTTGGCCTTCTTGATCCGCCAACGCAGGTCGTCGGCGTGGTCGAACTCGGATTCGAAATCCGCGTACTCGTCGTGCTCGCGCACTGGATGTGCTCCAGGTGAAGTGGGAGTGGTCGCCCCCACCGGCGCGGTGTGGTCCTTCGCGCGGGTTCGCGTCAGGCGAGAGGGGCGAGCGGACGGGTCGGTGCCACGTCCCGGACAGCTGTCGCCATCTGGCACCTCCTCGGGTCCGCCCGTGGTCTGCCACCACCGGCGCTTGCGCGTACGGGCACAGGGTGCCCCGGCCGTCGGCGCGGGGCAACCGATTTACCCGCGGACGCCTACCGGGACTCCACGCGGTAGCTGGCGCGCTGGCCCAGCCACGCCGCGCCGAGCTGCGCGACGATCAGGGAGTCGTGCCGCAGCACGCGTTCGTCGTGCCACTGGGGAGCCCTCGGGGCCACGGCCAGCATCCGCTGCCGGGCCGTGCCGCTGAACTCCAGCAGCGCGGCCAGGGCGTCCTCGGCCTCCGCCGGCGGGAGCGGTCGCGTCACGACGGGGTCCGGCAGCGCGAGCTTGGTGTCGGTGAACGTCGCCGAGGTGCCGAGGTCGTGCGCCAGTTGGTGCTCCACCGACTCCGCGTTCACCTGGCGCTGCCGCCACGTCTCGTCCACGAGCGCCAGGCGCAGCCCCAGCGACCTGGCGGCGCACAGCCCGGACCACACCCGCCGCAACGCTTCCGGGGCGGTCAGGTCGTCCGCCTCCAGGCCCGCCGTGATCTCCCGGAGTCGCGCGGGTGTGACCGGTTCGGGCGGTGCGGAGCCGGCTGAGTCGTCGGATGTGTCGGGGCTCACCCGGTCATTCTGACATTCGCCTCACGATGAGGTGTCAGGTCACTCCGCTGTGTCACGCGAACGGCGGCCCGCGAGGGGCGAGAACGACCGTCGGTAATCCTTCGGGGCTACGCCGACCACGGAAGTGAAGTGGTGGCGCAGCAGCGCGGCGGTACCGAAACCGGAGCGCTGCGCGACGTCCTCCACCGGGAGCTGCGTCTCCTCCAGCAGGTGCCGCGCGCGCAGGACGCGTTGCGCGGTGAGCCAGCGGTGCGGCGTCGTGCCGGTCTCGGCGGCGAAGCGGCGGGCGAACGTGCGCTCGGACATGTTCGCCCGTTCGGCCAGGCTCGCGACGGTGTGCTCGTCCTCCAGCCGGTCCTGCAGCCAGGCGAGCAGCGGCTGGAGGCTGTCGGCCTGGTGCGGCGCGGGCAGTTCCACGAACTGGCGCTGGCCGCCCTCGCGTTGCGGCGCGACGACCATGCGGCGCGCGATGGTCGCCGTGGCGGCCGCGCCCAGTTCCCGGCGGACCAGGTGCAGGCACGCGTCGATGCCCGCCGCCGTGCCCGCGCTGGTGACGATGTCGCCCTCGTCCACGAACAGCACGTCCGGGTCCACCTTGGCGCGGGGGAACCGCTCGGCCAGGTGGTCGGCGTGACGCCAGTGGGTCGTGCAGCGCCGGTCGTCCAGCAGGCCCGCCGCGCCGAGGACGAACGCCCCGCTGCACACCGACAGCAGCGTGCTGCCCCGCTCGTGCGCCGCGCGGACGGCGTCGACCACGTGCGGCGGGTACTCGTCCCGGATGGTCACGGCGGGCACGGCCACCAGGTCCGCGTCGGCGAGCGCGTCGAGGCCGCGATCGGGGGTGAAGGACGCGCCGACGCTGGTGCGGACCGGTTCGCCGGGCCGTTCGCCGCAGACCCGGAAGTCGATCCCCGGCACGCCCTCCTCGGTCCGGTCCACGCCGAAGACCTCGCAGATCACGCCGAACTCGAACGGGGCCAGACCGTCGATGACGACGGCGGCGACGGTGCGCAGCATGACGCCACCCTACTTGGCAGGATCTTGACGCACAACGGCAAGAGTGCCAATTGTGGCGGCATCTTGTGTATCGCACAGTTGGTGCCATGACAGCGATCATCGTGACCCTCGCGGTCCTGGCCCTGGTCGGCTACGGCCTGGAGAGCAACCACCGGCGCGCCGCCCGTCCGGGCGCACGCCTCGCGGGCAGCACCGACGTCGAGGACCGTGACGTGACGCGCGTGACGACCGACCTGCACGCCGCGGCCGCCCACACGTCCCCCGACCGTCCGGCGATCACCCGACGGGTGGCGCCGGTCCACGCCGTCCTCGGCCGTTAGACGATCAGGTCGGCGGTCCTGGTCCCGGTGGGCTCCACCCGCAGCCCGGCCTTGACCGCGACCCTGACCAGGCCCTTCAGGTCGGTCGGCTCGGACCGCGACGTGACGAGCGCCTGCGCGAGCCGGCCCTTGTGGGCCTTGTTGAAGTGGCTGACCGCGTTGCGCCGGCCCGTGCCGTCCTCGGTGACGACCCGGACCACGGCGGCGTCCGGGATGCGGGCGAGCGAGGTGTACGGGCTCGACCGGAGGTCCACGACGAACCGGTCGGCGGCCGCGAGCACCGGTTCGAGCGCGGGCCGCCACAGACCGCCCAGCGGTCCGACGGACGGCAGCACGCTCCCGCCGGAGAGCCGGTAGGCGGGGATCGGGTCGCCGCCGTTGACGACGCCGAACAGGGCGGACGCCACCGCGAGGCGCGCGAAGGCGCGGGACTTCTCGGCCTTGGTCAGCGCGTCCAGCGCCAGGGCGTCGTAGAGGACGCCGGTGTAGCGGGCGAGCGCGGGCAGGGTGGGGGAGCGGCGGAGTTCGGCGTTGCGCTCCACCTCGCCGGCCTGGCGCTCGGAGAGCCCGAGGACGGCCAGGCTCGCCGGGACGTCGGCGGCCAGGTCGACCAGGGCGTCGACCAGCTTGGCCCGGACCGGCGTGAGGTCGGGGTGCGAGAGCCGGTCGAGGTCGAGCGGCGCGCCGGAGCCGCCCAGGGCCTTGGTCTCAGACGGGGGGAGCAGTACCAACACGACGCGCAAGCCTAAGCGCCCACGCCACCGCACCCCGCCACCCACTCCGCCACGGCATCGGAACCGCCTGCGCCGCTCCGTCCCACCCGGAACCGCCCGGCCCGCCCCGCCCCGCCCGGAACCGCCCGGCCCGCTCCGCCCGGAACCGCCCGGCCAGGCTGCGCGCCGCTCACAGCGCCCCCGCCGCGCCGTCCGCCCGAACCGCCGTCCGCCCGAACCGCCGACCGCGAGCCACGCCGAGCCCGGCCCGCAGCCCCCGGCCCCGCCGGCCCCGCACGCCGCCGGTCCCGCACACCCCGACCGGCCGCCCGCCGCCCCCTCACGCCCCGCCGCCGTCAGCCCTCCTGGCCCACGCAGAACTGGTTGCCGTCCGGGTCCGCCAGCACGGTCCACGTCAGCCCCGGCACGGTGTGCTCCGCGACCTCCGTCGCGCCCAACGCCACCAGCCGCCGCACCTCCGCCACCCGGTCCGGCACGTGCGCGTCGAAGTGCACCCGGTTCTTGCCCGGCGT
Source organism: Actinosynnema sp. NPDC004786 (assembly GCF_053601135.1). Taxonomy (NCBI): domain Bacteria; kingdom Bacillati; phylum Actinomycetota; class Actinomycetes; order Pseudonocardiales; family Pseudonocardiaceae; genus Actinosynnema; species Actinosynnema sp. NPDC004786. The sequence continues at coordinate 26,185 of NZ_JBSGBG010000014.1, forward strand.
CGGGTCGTCCACCCGCTGCAACCCCAGCTGGAGCCCGCCCGGGCCGCCGGCCGGCGCGAGCATCACGAACTCGCCCCAGTCGTGCTGCACCGCCGTCCCCAGCGCCTTGGTCCAGAACTCCGCCAGCCGCCGCGGGTCGGCGGTGTCGATGGTGATCATGCCGATGGTGATGGTCATGCCGCGCACGCTAGACGCGACCACCGACAATTCCGCCCGGCCGGAACCCGTTGGAACTGATCAGGGCCCGTTCACTACCCTTTCCCGGACAACCCGCCCACGAGGAGCGCCCACCGTGATCACGAGGATGTCGTCGCTGTTCCTGCGCACCCTGCGCGAGGACCCGGCCGACGCCGAAGTACCCAGCCACAAGCTGCTGGTCCGCGCCGGCTACGTGCGCCGCGTCGCGCCGGGCGGTTACTCGTGGCTGCCGCTGGGCCTGCGGGTGCTGCGCAACATCGAGCACGTCGTCCGCGAGGAGATGGACGCCTTCGGCGCGCAGGAGATCCAGTTCCCCGCGCTGCTGCCGAAGGAGCCCTACGAGGCGACGAACCGGTGGACCGAGTACGGCCCCAACCTGTTCCGCCTCAAGGACCGCAAGGGCGCGGACTACCTGCTCGGCCCCACCCACGAGGAGCTGTTCGCGCTCACCGTGAAGGGCGAGTACTCGTCCTACAAGGACTACCCGGTCACGCTCTACCAGATCCAGACCAAGTACCGCGACGAGGCGCGGCCCCGCGCGGGCATCCTGCGCGGCCGCGAGTTCCTGATGAAGGACTCCTACTCGTTCGACCTCGCCGACGAGGGCCTGGCCGAGTCCTACCGGCAGCACCGCGAGGCGTACATCCGCATCTTCGACCGGCTCGGCCTGGAGTACGTGATCGTCTCCGCCACGTCGGGCGCGATGGGCGGCTCGGCGTCGGAGGAGTTCCTGGCGGTCGCGGAGACCGGCGAGGACACCTTCGTCCGCAGCACGGAGTCGGACTACGCGGCGAACGTCGAGGCCGTCACCACGCCCGCGCCCGCCGAGCAGGACCCGGCGACGAAGCCCGAGGCGCAGGTGCACCACACGCCGAACACGCCCACCATCGAGTCGCTGGTCGCGTTCCTCAACGCCAACACCGACCGCGCCTTCACCGCCGCGGACACCCTGAAGAACGTCCTGGTGAAGACCCGGCAGCCCGGGCAGAAGGAGTGGGAGCTGCTGGCCGTCGGCCTGCCCGGCGACCGCGAGGTGGACCTGAAGCGCCTGGAGGCGGCGGTCGAGCCGGCCGAGGTCGCGATGCTGGAGGAGGCGGACTTCGCCCGCAACTCCTTCCTGGTCAAGGGCTACATCGGCCCGGCCGCGCTGCAGGCCAACGGCGTGCGGTACCTGGTGGACCCCCGCGTGGTGCGCGGCACGGCGTGGGTGACCGGCGCGGACAAGGCCGACCACCACGTGGTGGACCTGGTCGTGGGCCGCGACTTCACCCCCGACGGCACGATCGACGTGGCCGAGGTCCGCGAGGGCGACCCGTCGCCCGACGGCAAGGGCGTGCTGGTCGCCGCGCGCGGCATCGAGATCGGCCACATCTTCCAGCTCGGCCGCAAGTACGCGGACGCGTTCTCGCTCGACGCGCTCGGCCCGGACAGCAAGCCCATCCGGATCACCATGGGCTCCTACGGCATCGGCGTGTCCCGCCTGGTCGCCGCCATCGCCGAGCAGAGCCACGACGAGCGGGGCCTGATCTGGCCGCGCAACGTCGCCCCCGCGGACGTGCACGTGGTCGTCGCGGGCAAGGACGAGGCGCTGCTCGCGGGCGGCGAGAAGCTGGCGGGCGAGCTGTCCGCGGCGGGCCTGAAGGTGCTGCTGGACGACCGCAAGGCGAGCCCCGGCGTGAAGTTCGCCGACGCCGAGCTGATCGGCGTGCCGACGATCCTCGTGGTGGGCCGGGGCCTGGCCAACGGCCTGGTCGAGGTCAAGGACCGCCGCACGGGCGAGCGCGAAGAGGTGCCGGTCGACCGCGCGGTCGCGCACCTGCTGGACGTCGTCAAGGGCTGAAGCACCACCCGTCCGGGGCGGCCGCGACCGCAGTATTGCCTACTGCCCGCGGCGGCCCGCTCGGGATCATCCCGGTATCGGCGAGCAGGGCGGGATCCGGAACTCGGTGCACGGGCGCGTGGACGCGGTCGTGCAGACGGGGTCGGTCCGGGACGTCCGGATCGGCGACGACCACGACCGGCGCGGCGTGTTCGCGCTGCTCGTCGTGGTGGTCCTGCTGGTCGTCGCCGGTGTCGTCGCCGTGTGGCGGGTGACGGCCGACGAGGAGCCGCCCGCGTCGCCGCTCGCCGCGACCACCGACGTCCGGCTCAAGAAGAGCTGCCAGTCCGGCTGGGTCGTGCCGGACCCCGGTGACGTGCCGATCCCGATCTCCACCAGGAAGCGGCCCGCCGGCGCCGTGCTGGGCAGCGGTGGCGAGGTGGCCGTGACGGTCCAGGGCCTGACCGGCGCGGCCGTGGTGCTGCAGTCGGCGCGGGTCGAGGTCGTCCGCCGGGCGCCCGCCATGACCGGGGCCTTCCTGCCCTCGCCGTGCGGGGCCGAGGTCGAGCCCCGGTACTTCCGGCTCGACCTCGACCCCGTGGCCCCCGAGGTCGTCCCGTGGGACGACGAGGGCGGCCCGGTGCCGCCCTTCCCGTACAAGGTCAACGACTTCGAGCCCGAGCTGCTCGTCATCCGCCCGTACTCGGGGACCGAGGACGTCGAGTGGCGCCTGCACCTGCGGTGGACCTCCGGCGGGCAGGAGGGCGAGCTGCTGGTGGACGACGGGGGCACGCCGTTCCGCACCACGGCGGTCGTCGCCGCCCGGCCGTTCTGCGCCGACACCGAGGCGTTCGTCTGGCGGCCGTCGTGCTGAGGTCGGTCGTGCTGTCGCTGCTGCTCCTGACGGGGTGCGCGGCGGCTCCCGCGCCGACCCCGTTCGAGGTGCCGCGCTGGTCGCCGCACGACCCGGGCGAGCTGCCACCGGCGCTCGCGTCGCTGTACGTGCTCGACGCGGCCGGGTGGGACGGCGGGCTCCTGGTCGCCGGGGAGTACGCCGCGCCGGCGCTGTTCACCTCACCGGACGGGCATGCGTGGACGGCCCGCGCCCCGGAGGGGTTCTCCCTGTTCCTGCGCGGTCGGTCGGTCGCCGCGCACGCCTCCGCCGCGTACGTGCTCGGGGGCAGCCGGGACGAGGTGGTGGTGTGGCGCACGGAGGACGGCGAGCGGTGGGAACGGTCGCCGCTGCCGGACAGCGCCCGTGACGACCCGTTCATGACGATCGCGGCCGGGCCGCGCGGCGTGGTCGTGATCGGCTACGACCACCCGGCGATGGGGCTCGGCGCGACGGACGACCCCGACGGCTTCCAGGGTTTCCGGGTGTGGCACGCGGAGGACGGGCGGTCCTTCGGCCAGGCGGTCACGATCGCCGATGACGAGCCCGCGGGGGTGCTCCCCCGGTTGACGGCCACGCAGGACGGCTTCCTCCTGCACGATTCGGATCTCGGCCTGAGCGACGGCACCCCGCTGTTCCGCTCGGCGGACGGGACGACGTGGACCTACATCGGCGACGGCCTGCCCCAGGGCTACCGCGATGCCACCGGGCGGATCGGGTCGCTCACCTTCGTGCTCGGGCGGGATGCCGACGGTCTCCACGCGCGGTACCGGCGTGACGACGAGCCGGGGTGGAGCGCCGGCAGCATCGACCTCGGGCGGCTGCCGGACGCGGGCGTGACGGACCGGGACCACCAGTGGGCGGTCGACGCGCACCCGTGGGGCCGCGGCGCCCTGGCCATCGGGCGCACCGACGACGGCGCGGCCGGACTGGTGTGGACCTCGCCCGACGGCATCACGTGGACCCGGATGCCGGTTCGGGACCACGGCTTCGACCGGCTCGCCGAGGTGCCCGCGGTCGCGTCGACCCGGGACCGGACGTTCCTGTTCGGCGTGGTGGACTCGCCACCGAACCAAGAGCTGCGCCTGTGGAGCGCGCCTCTCAGGGGTTGAGGACGGCCCGCAGCACCGCGGCGGTGTCGGACAGGTCGTCCAGGACGACGTGGGCGCCCGTTCCCCGCAGGTCCGCGGTGGTGCTGCGACCGGTCGCCACGCCGATGGCGACGGCGTCGTGGCGCAGCGCCGCGTCCACGTCGTGCGGCGTGTCGCCGATGACCACGGTCCGGAAGTCGCGGGTGTGCTTGGCCGTCGCCAGCCGCACCGCCTCCAGCACCAGCGCGGGTCGGTGCTCGGACACCGAGCCGTAGCCGCCGATCTCGAAGTCGAGGTGCGGGTCCAGGCCGAACGCGGCCAGCTTCAGCCGGGCGATCTCCACCAGGTTGCCGGTGACCAGCGACTGCACGACGTCCTCGCGCGCCGCCAACGCCTCCAGCGTGGCCAGGGCGCCCGGCAGGACGTGGCCGCGGGCGGGCAGCAGGTGCCGCTCCCGCGTGGCCACGGCGATCAGCTCCGCGTGCAGCCGCCCCACCAGCTCCTCGGTCGGCTCCAGCCCGTGCGCCGTCAGCAGCTCCCGCGTGATGGCGCGCTCGGTGCGGCCCGCGAAGGCGGGCACGTGCACGAGGTCCAACCCGGTGGTCGCGCGCAGCGCGGTGCGGTACCAGTCGCGGCCCAGGCCGCGGGCGTCGATGAGGGTCAGGTCGATGTCCCACAGCACCAGCGTGTTCACGACAGCCGCACGCTCCCCAGGATGCGCGCGACGTCGTCGTCCGAGGGGCCTTCGGCCACGTGCGGCCCGCCCTGGGCGACGTTGAGCACGAACACCGACACCTTGGCCCCGTTCCGGAACGCCACCGCGCTCACCGCGGCCTTCGGCGCGTAGCACGCGTTGGCGGCCTTCGGCGTCACCTCCACGCTGAGCCGGACCACCTCGTCGTCCGCCGCCTCGACGTGCGGCTCGCCGACCTCCGGGGCCGCGCCGTTCACCGTGTACCCGCCGGCCGCGATCCGGTTCACCAGCTCGGTGGCGACCTGCTCCGGGTCGTCCTCGATGATCGACCCGGCCATGGCCTGCGCCTGGATCATGTCGCGGCCCTGGCACCGGAACGGCCGGGACACGTACGACGTGGTCAGCCTGATCCGGCCGGACGCGCCGCCGCCGGTGGACTCCCACGACGGCGGCAGCTCGTAGAACAGGCCCGCCTGCGAGTCGTCCACCGGCTGCCAGTCGGGCTCGGGCGCGGTCGACGCGGCCGACGTGGTCCCCGCGGGCGCGCCGCCGTCGTCGCGGTCGAGCAGCACGAAGGCCGTCACCCCGCCGCCGACGACCAGCACGGCCACCGCCGCCAGCGCGATCCACAGCGGCGCGCGGTTCGGCCGCTTCGGGGGTTGCTGCTGGTAGACGCCCAGCCCGGTGTAGCTCACTGGCTCAGCGGCTTCACGGAGTCGACCATGCCCTGCAGGTCCGCCTCCGTCGGGGGCTTCGGCTCGGCCGGGCCGCCCTCCAGGTCGCCGTTGGCCATGAACACGTGGAAGCCCTTGTCGCCCTTGAGCACCAGGACCTTCACCATGCCCTTGGTGGCCAGGCACGGGTCGCCCGAGGTGGTGGCGGTCGCGTCGACCTGCACGCCCTGGATGTCGCCCAGCGAGCTGGGCAGCGTCACCGACCTCGGCTCGCCCAGCTTGACCTCGGACTGGGGTGCGGACTTGTAGTACTGGGTGGCGAGCTTGCGGGCGAAGTCGTTGGCCACCGCGGTCAGGTCGGTCTGCGGCACCACGGCGCCGCCCGCGCCGCCGCGGGTGAACTCCTTGCCGCCGCAGTCGTAGGCCCCGGTGACGGTGAGGCCGGTGAGCTTCACGTCGGTCATGCCCTCGACCGGGGCGCTGCCCTGCGCGGGCGACCAGCCCTTGGGCACGTCGTAGCTGTACGACAGGGCCTGCACGGGCAGGCAGTTCCAGTCCGCCTTGAGCGGCTGGCAGGTGGCGTTCGGGGCCTTCGACTGGCTGGTCTTCGGCGTCGTGGTCGTCGTGGCGGTGGTCGTGGTCGTGCTGGTGTCGGTGTTCTGCGCGACCGGGGTCGAGTCGTCCGGTCGGGTGAGCACGAACGCCGTCACGCCGCCGCCCACCAGGACGACGACGACCGCGCCGATCACGAGCCACAGCTTGGCCTTGCTCTTCTTCGGGGGCGGGGGCTCGTCGCCGCCGGAGAACACCCCGAGCCCGCCGTACGAGCCCGACGGGCCGTAGCTCTGCGGGAAGACCTGCTGCGGGTAGCCGCTGTCCTGCTGGCCCCAGTCGCCCTGGCCGGGCCGGCCGCCACCTGGGTAAGTCACGGCTGAACCGTACCCAATGACCTCCGGTGGTCGGACCGCTCCGCCTAATTCAGCACGCGTTGACTTCCGGCGCGCACGGGTCGTAGCCTCTAATTCAACACATGATGAACTACCGAGGAGGACACCCATGGCCGCACTGCACGACCGGCCGCCGGCGGTCATCGCGGTGGCCACCGCCGCGGTCGGCGCGGTGATCGCCCTCGTCCTGGGCCTGCTGACGTTCGGCGTCCAGGCGACGGCGCACCCCGACGCGGTGCCGCTCGCCGTCGCCGTGGCCCCGGACGCGCCGCCCCCGCTGCGCGGTGTCGCGGACAGGCTCGCGGGCGGGGACGTGGCGGAGGTCTCGTGGCGGGTGGCCGCGCCGGACGAGGCGCGGGAGCTGCTGTCCCGGCAGGAGGTCTACGGGGTGCTGGAACTCGCGCCCGACCATGCCACCGTGGTGCTGTCCGGCGCGGTGAACCCGTCCGGCACGCAGGTCGCCCAGCAGGTGCTCGGCGGCGTCGCGCAGGGCGCGGGGATGCGGGCGGAGGTCGTCACGCTGGACCCGGCCTCCGCCGCCGGCCGGACCGCGCCGCTCGCGGCGAGCGCGTTGCTGTGGATCGCTGGCCTGGTCGCCGGCGCGGCGTTCACGCTGCTCGCGCGCCGGGAGTCGGCGGCGGGCCGGCTGGTGGGCGCGGCGGCCACGACCGTGCTCGGCGTCGCCGTGGTGGCGGGGTTCTTCGCGCTGTGGGACTCGTCGCTGCCCCTCGACTGGGGCGTGCTCGGCTACCTCGCGCTCGTCGGGCTGGCGTTCGCGCTGGTCCAGGGCGCGCTGCTGAGGCTGCTCGGCATCCGCGCGATGGCGGTGCTCGCCCCGCTGTACCTGATCGCGCCCGCGGTCGCGGGCCAGGTGCCCGAGCTGCTCGCCCCCGCCTACCGGGCCCTGTTGTGGTCGTGGACGCCGTTCCGGTTCTCCACCGAGGGGCTGCGGGCGCTGCTGCACGGCGGCTCGCCCGACGCCGCCCAGGTCTGGGTGTTCGTCGCGCTCGCCGCCGTCGGCCTGGTCGCGCTGCTGCTACCCGGGCAGGAACGTGAAGCGGACCTTGCGGACGGGGTTGTCGACGTTGGTGTCGACCAGGCAGACCGACTGCCAGGTGCCCAGCGCCAGCACACCGCCTAGCACCGGGATGGTCGCGTACGGCGGCACCAGCGCGGGCAGCACGTGGTCACGGCCGTGGCCCGGCGTCCCGTGGCGGTGCCGCCACCGGCCGTCGGCGGGCAGCAGCTCGCGCAACGCGGCCAGCAGGTCGTCGTCGCTGCCCGCGCCGGTCTCCAGCACCGCCAGGCCCGCGGTGGCGTGCGGCACCCAGACGTGCAGCAGCCCGTCGCCGTCCACGTCGGCCAGGAAGTCCTCGCACGCGCGGGTGAGGTCGTGCACGACCTCGGTCGAGCCGGTGCGGACCTCGATCTCTTCGCTGCGCATGCCCAGAGCTTACGAACGACGCGCGCCCGCCACCGAAAACGCGGTGCGACGCCGCGATCCGATGGGGCAGGATGCCGACCGTGATCCACACCGCGATCGTCACCGGCGCGAACCAGGGCATCGGCGCCGCGACCGCGAAGGCGCTCGCGGCCCAGGGCGTCAACGTCCTCATCACGTTCCTGCGCTTCGCCCCCGCGCCGGACCCGAGCCTGCCCCGCGAGTACTTCACCGCCCGCGAGTCGGACGCCGACGACGTGGTCGCCGCGATCGCCGAGGCGGGCGGGAAGGCGCACGCGGTGGAGGCGGACCTCACCGACCCGCACGCGCCCGCCGCGCTGTTCGACGCCGCGGAACGGGTCTTCGGGCCGGTGGACATCCTGGTCAACAACGCCTCCGGCTGGGTGCAGGACACGTTCCTCGCGGTCGAGAAGGACCGGTTCGGCCGGGTGCTCCAGGCCGTGACGCCGCAGACGTTCGACGCCCAGTTCGCGGTGGACGCGCGGGCGGGCGCGCTGCTGATCGCCGAGTTCGCCCGGCGGCACATCGCCCGTGGCGGCAACTGGGGCCGGATCGTCGGCCTGACCTCCGGCGGCCCGCACGGGTTCCCCAGCGAGGTCTCCTACGGCGCGGCGAAGGCGGCGCTGGACAACTACGCCATGTCGGCGGCGGCCGAGCTGTGGCCGCACGGCATCACGTCGAACGTGGTCAAGCCGGGCGTCACCGACACCGGCTGGGTCAACGACGCGGTGCGCGCGGAGCACGACGTGTCGCAGCCCGAGGACGTGGCCGCGGTGGTGGCGTTCCTGTGCTCGGAGGCGGCGGCGAGGGTGACGGGGAACGTCGTCACCCTGCGCTGATTCCGGCCGAGTGCGTATTACCCGCTGGTAACATGACGGCCGTGAAGGCATCGCGTCTGCGCCGCGGCATGAACCTGTGGCCCCCGTTCCTGTTCGCCGGCATCCGCGTGGTCGAGCTGTCCGACGACTACCGCTACGTCAAGGTCCGGATGCGGATGCACTGGTGGAACCGCAACTACGTCGGCACCCACTTCGGCGGCTCGCTGTTCGCGATGACCGACCCGTTCTGGATGCTGCTCGTGCTGCACAACCTCGGCCGCGAGCACCTGGTCTGGGACCGGGCGGGCGAGATCGAGTTCGTCAAGCCCGGCCGCGGCACCGTGCACGCCGAGTTCCGGCTGACCGACGAGCGGCTGGAGGAGGTCCGCTCGCTGACGGCCGACGGCGGCAAGGCCCTGGTCTGGTTCTCCACCGACGTGGTGGACGACCGCGGCGAGGTCGTCGCCCGCACCCGCAAGCAGGTCTACGCCCGGCGCAAGAACCGCAAATCGGTGGACGGCGGCGTGGCCGAGACCGTGTGATGATCCCATGCGTTCTGCCTTCGGCTCGACCTTCGACGTCCCCCTCGGCTACCTGAACACGGCGAGCATCGGCGTGCCGCCGGCGCACACGGCCTCCGTCGTCGCGGACGCGGTGCGGCGGTGGGCGACCGGTGCGGACGGTCCCGGCGCGGTGGACGAGCAGGTCGGCACGGCCAGGGAGGCGTTCGGGCGGCTCGTCGGCGTGCCGTCCGAACGGGTCGCCGCGGGTGCGTCGGCGTCCCAGCTCGTGTCGCTGGTGGCGGCCGGGCTGCCCGCCGACGCGTCGGTGCTCGTGGTGCGCGGCGAGTTCACCAGCCTCACGTTCCCGTTCGCGGCGCGCGGCCTGCGGGTCACCGAAGTCGATCTCGACGACGTCGTGGCCGAAGCGGGGCGGCACGACCTGGTCGCGGTGAGCGTCGTGCAGTCCGCCGACGGGCGGGTGGCGGACCTGGACGGCCTGCGCGCGACCGGCGTGCCCGTGCTGCTGGACGCCTCCCAGGCGGTCGGCTGGATGCCGCTGGACCTGGGGTGGGCGGACTGGGTGGTGGCCGTCGGCTACAAGTTCCTGATGTCGCCGCGCGGGTGCGCGTGGCTCGCCTGCTCGCCCTCGGCGCTGGAGCGCACGGTGCCCGTGGCGGCGAACTGGTTCGCCGGCGAGGACCCGTGGGCCACCGTGTACGGGCTGCCGCTGCGGCTCGCGCCCGACGCCCGGCGGCTCGACATCTCCCCGGTCTGGCTGTCCCAGTACGGCGCCGCCGCGTCCCTGCCCTACCTCGCCTCGCTCGACCTCGCGGCCGTCCGGGACCACGCCGTCGGACTGGCCGACGCCCTGCTCACGGGCCTCGGGCTGGCCCCGCGCGGGTCGGCCGTCGTGTCGCTCGACCTGCCGTCCGCCGGCGAGCGGCTCGCGGCGGCCGGCGTGCGGTCCAGCCTGCGCGCCGGGCGGGTGCGGCTCGCGTTCCACCTCTACAACACGGTGGAGGACGTCGACCTGGTGCTCACAGCGCTCGCCTGACCCTCTTCCGTTACCGTGGGTCTTTGTGTCGGTTCCTCCCGAATCACCCGAAGAGGTGACGCAGCGGATCCCGCCCGTCCGTCCGTCGGACACCGCGCCGCTGTGGCGGTCGGAGATCGGGCAGCTGGACTCGCTGCTCGGCTCCCCTCCGCCACCGCCGCGCCGCCGTGCCGCGCCGGCGGGCACGGCAGCGCGCTCGCGGCGCGGGCTGGTGCTCAAGGGGCTGGGACTGCTCGGCGTGGCCGTGGTGTCCGGGCTGGTGTGGCTGGTCGTGATGCCGAAGAACACCCACACCGGCACGCCGACCACCACCTCCGCGCCGGCGGGCGAGTTCGCGTTCACCGCGTCGCCGGACGTCCCCGAGCCGCTGAAGGACAGCGACTGCGCGGTGCACGCGTACGGGCAGACCAAGACGTTCCTGACCAGCACCCCGTGCCAGCAGCTCACTCGCGGTCTGTACACGACCAAGACACCCGACGGGGTGACCGTCTACACGTCGGTGTCCATCGTGCGGATGAAGACGGCCGAGGACGCCGCCAAGCTGAAGGACCTGACCACCCGCGACGGCACGGGCAACGTCAACGACCTGGTCAAGGACGGCGCGGTGCGGGTGCCGAACCTGACCACCCTGGGCAACGGCGGCTTCGCGGCCCGGCAGCAGGACCGCGACGTGATCATCATCGAGTCGGACACGGTCAAGCACGGCCCCGACGAGACCGCGCACAACACCCTGATGAAGCGGATCAGCAACGACGCCTTCCGCCTCGCCGCCGAACTGACCTCCTGACCGCGCCCGGCACCGCCCACGACGCGGGCCGACCGGGACACCGGACCTGTCCACAGCCGCCGGCGGCTGCCTTGCGCCGGGAGCCGCCGTGTGCCCCGGTGCCACCGTGGGCTCTGGAGCCACCGGGTGCCTCCGGACGCCTGGAGCCACTGGGTGCCCGGATCGCCCGCGCCCGGATCGCCCGTCCTGGGAGCCGCCCACGTCCCGGGGTTGTCGCGCCTCGGCTCGCCGCCACCCCTATCAGTCCGGCGTCGCCCACGCACCCTGAGCCGCCCGCCGCGCCGTGAGCTGCCTGCCTTGCCGTGAGCCGCCCACCTGCCGTGAGCCGCCGACGGGTCCTGAGCTGCCCGCCGTGCCCTGAGCCGCCTGCCGTGCCCCGAACTGCCCGCCGCCCCCGAGACGTCCCACGCCGAACCCCGCGCCCAGCCCATGCCCAGGCTCGTCCGCAGTTGTCCACAGCCCGGCTCCGGACGCACCTCGTCGTCGGTGCCCGCCGGCAGAATCAAGACAGGGGTCCCCTGGCGGGGACCCCTGCGCAGCATCCTGAGGGCGGGTGTCAGCCCACCCCGGCACCCGGGAACGTGATCGACGTGGGCGTCACGCCCGCCGCCTTCCGCCACCGCGTCGCGCGCACCGCCGACACGGTCAACGCGTCCAGCGCCGACGTCCGCAGCGCCCCGTCGTCGGTCCGCTCCAGCACCCCGCGCCACGCCGCGCACGCGTCGGTCTCCACCGTGATCAACGCCGCGATGGCCGACGCCGCGCTGTCCACCGGCTGCGGCGGGAGGTAGGCCGGGGCCGGTGGGCGCGGGGTCGCGCCCGCGTCGCGCAGCCACCGCTCCGTCACGTCCCGCCGCGCCCGGTGCGCGTTCGCGCCGTCCGCCACCGCCGCCGCCTGCTGCGGACCCGTGATGAACGCGCTGACCAGCCCGTACGTCCACACCGCCGCGTGCTCTGCGGCCAACGCCCCCTGCACCGCGTCCACGCTCACGACAACGCCTCCACCAGGCTCGCGCACCCGGCCGCCACCGACGCCACCAGGCCCACCCGGTGCGGCTCGACCGACGCCACCATGTCCCCCGCCTGCTTCTGCGCCGCCTGCAACGCCGGCACCAACGCCTCGCGCGACGCCCCCGCGGGCGGCGCGACCGGGGCCGACGTCGTCGGCGGCGCCGAAGACCCCGGCACGCGCGGCGTGGCGCGGTCGACCTCGGCCTGCAACCGCGTGGCGTGCTCGGTGCGCGCGGCGGCGGTCTCGGGCGCGCCCACGGCGGTGGCCAGCGCGGCGTCCGACAGCGCCGCCTTCACCAACTCCGCCAGCGGGTCCGGTGGCGGCGGAGGGGGAGGGGGTGTGGTGCACGCGACTGCCAGCGGCGCGGTGGCCGTCGCCAGCAGCACCGCGCGCCTGCTGAACGCCGTTCTTCCGATCACGGGTTCCGATCCTGCCAGAGGCGGCCCCTCGCCCGCGGGACGTGTCCGACCGCCGAACGAGATAGTCTGGGCGACCACGGCCGGCGAGTGCAGCGTCGGCCGGGGTTGCCGTGCCCTCTGCACTCGAAGAGAACTTGGAGTCACCACGTGTCCAGCCCGCCGCGCGGAGAACTCGCCGCGCAGCTAGCACCCGTCGTGCGGGAGGCGGTCGAGGCGATCGGCTTCGACCTCGAGCTGCTCGACGTGAACCAGGCTGGGCGTCGCAGGCTGGTCAAGGTGGTCGTGGACGGCGACGAGGGGATCGGGCTGGACGAGGTGGCGCAGGCCAGTCGCGCCGTGTCCGCCGCCCTCGACGCGCACGAGCACCTGATCGCGGGGCCGTACACGCTCGAGGTCACCTCGCCCGGCGCGGACCGCCCGCTCACCAAGCCTCGCCACTGGAAGCGCAACCGGCTGCGCCTGGTGAAGGTCAAGCAGCCGGACCAGGTCGAGTGGTTCGGCCGCGTCGGCGACGCCGACGACACCGGGGTCGTGCTGTTGGTCAAGGGCGAGCTGCGCCGCGTCGAGTACCGGACGATCGAGCGCGCCGTCGTCGAAGTCGAGTTCAAGCAGCCGCCGGTCGAAGAGCTCGCGCTCCTCGAAGGCAAGCACCTGGAGGAGGAGTCGGAGTGAACGTCGACATCGCCGCTCTCAGGGCGATCGAGCGGGACAAGGACATCCCCTTCGACACCGTCCTCGAGGCCATCGAGACCGCCCTGCTGACCGCCTACAAGCACACCGAGGGCCACCACTCGCACTCCCGCGTCGAGATCGACCGCAAGACCGGCGTGGTGCGGGTGCTCGCCCAGGAGCTGAACCCGGACGGGACCGTCGCCGAGGAGTGGGACGACACCCCCGAGGGCTTCGGCCGCATCGCCGCCACCACCGCCCGCCAGGTCATCCTCCAACGCCTGCGCGACGCCGAGCACGAGCGCACGTTCGGCGAGTTCTCCGCCAAGGAGGGCGAGATCATCGCCGGCGTGGTGCAGCGCGACGCCCGCGCCAACGCCCGCGGCATGGTCGTCGTCCAGATCGGCGACACGGAGGGCGTGCTGCCGCCCGCCGAGCAGGTGCCCGGCGAGTCCTACGAGCACGGCTCGCGGCTCAAGTGCTACGTCGTGGGCGTCTCCCGCGGCGCGCGCGGCCCCCAGATCACCCTCTCGCGCACCCACCCGAACCTGGTCCGCCGGCTCTTCGCGCTGGAGGTCCCGGAGATCGCCGACGGCACCGTGGAGATCCCGGCGGTGGCACGTGAGGCAGGTCACCGTTCGAAGATCGCGGTCCGCACGACGGTGCCCGGCGTCAACGCCAAGGGGGCGTGCATCGGCCCGATGGGTGCCCGGGTGCGCAACGTCATGAGCGAGCTGGCCGGTGAGAAGATCGACATCATCGACCACTCGGACGACCCCGCCACGTTCGTCGGGAATGCTTTGTCACCGGCGAAGGTTGTGTCCGTGAGAGTGCTCGACGAGCGCGCCAAGACGGCACGGGTCGTGGTCCCGGACTTCCAGCTCTCCCTCGCCATCGGCAAGGAGGGCCAGAACGCCCGGCTGGCCGCGCGCCTGACCGGCTGGCGCATCGACATCCGCAGCGACGCGGAGGCCGGCGGGTCCGCTCCGGCGGGCGCGGCGACATCCGGTTCGGCTGACTAGGCAACAGGGGATAGACTTCTCAGTGGTTCAACGTCGGGGATCGGATCTCACGCACCACGGCCCGGTTCGTACGTGCATCGGATGCCGCGCCCGGACGTTGCCCTCCGAGCTGCTGCGCGTGGTGGTCGTGGACGGGGCCGTGGTCCCGGACACACGCAGACGGCTGCCCGGTAGGGGAGCATGGTTGCACCCCGATCCGGACTGCCTCCGCAACGCCGAGAAGCGGCGGGCGTTCCCCCGGGCCTTCCGGGTCCAGGGGCCGCTCGACGTGGAACGCGTTCGCGGTCACCTCGAGCGGTGTTGGGAAGTAGGTCGCGGGATCGCCCCGGGACCAGCAGGAAGCAAGGAAGCAGGTCGACCCGTCATGAGTCAGCCGTGAAGCTGAAGACATGAACGCGCGACGTTAAGACGAGGTCGACGGGACTTGCCCGCCGGCCTCCCTCACAGAGGAGTGCAGTGGCAGGTAAGGCCCGCGTGCACGAGCTCGCCAAAGAGCTCGGCGTCACGAGTAAAGAACTGCTGAGCAAGCTCGCCGACCAGGGCGAATACGTGAAGTCCGCGTCCAGCACCGTCGAGGCCCCGGTGGCCCGGCGGCTGCGTGACGCCTACGCCAAGGGCGAGTCGAAGCCCAAGCCGTCCGGTGCCCGCCCGGCGCCGCCCAAGCCCGCGCCGTCGGCGTCGGGCGAGGTCCGCAACGACCCGACCCCGCGTCCGTCGGCGCCCGCCGGCAAGCCGGGTCCCCGTCCGGTGCCCGGCCCCAAGCCGATGGCCCCGAAGCCGATGGCCAAGCCGGCCGCGCCGCAGCCCGCGGCGCCGGCGGCGACGCCGCAGCCCCAGGCCCCGGCCCCGGCCGCGGCCTCCGCACCGGCTCCGGCGCCGGCCCCGACCCCGGCGGCCGTGCCGCAGCCCCCCCAGCAGGCGCCGCGCCCGGCTCCCGGCCCGCGCCCCGGCCCCCGCGCCCCGCAGCAGCAGCCCGCGGCGGCGCAGAACAGCCCGTCCGTGGTCCCGCCGCGCCCGCAGGCCCCCAAGCCCGCCGGTCCGCGGCCGCCCCGTCCGGGCAACAACCCGTTCGGCGTCGGCGGTGGCGCTCCCGCGCCGCGTCCGCAGGCGCCGCGCCCGGCCGCGCCCGGCGGTGGCGAGCGGCCGTCCGGTCCCAAGCCCGGTGACACCCGTCCGGCGGGCCCCCGTCCGGGTGGCTCCGGCGGCGCTCCCGGCGGTCCCCGGCCCAACCCCGGCAACATGCCGCCGCGGCCGAACCCGGGCATGATGCCCGGTCGTCCCGCTCCCCGCCCCGGTGGCGGTGGTGGCGGCGGTCGTGGCCCCGGCGGTCCCGGTGGCGGCGGCGGTGGCCGCGGTCCCGGTGGCGGCGGTCGTCCCGGCGGCGGTGGCGGTGGCTTCCGTCCCGGCGGCGGTGGCGGCGCCGGCGGCGGCTTCCGACCCGGTGGCGGCGGTGGCGGCGGCGGTGGCTTCCGCCCCGGCGGCGGTGGCGGCGGTGGCGGTGGCGCACCGGCCGGTGGCGGCGGCTTCCGCGGTCGTCCCGGTGGCGGCGGTCCCGGTGGTCGCGGCGGCGCCGCGGGCGCCTTCGGCCGTCCCGGTGGCCCGGCGCGTCGCGGTCGCAAGTCGAAGCGGCAGAAGCGCCAGGAGTACATGGACAACATGCAGGCGCCGTCGGTCGGCGGCGTCCGCCTGCCCAAGGGCAACGGCGAGACGATCCGCCTGCCCCGCGGCGCCTCGTTGACCGACTTCGCCGACAAGATCAACGCCAACCCGGCTTCGCTGGTGCAGGTGCTGTTCCACCTCGGCGAGATGGTCACCGCGACGCAGTCGGTGTCCGACGAGATCCTGGAGCTGCTCGGCTCCGAGATGAACTACGTCGTGCAGGTCGTGTCCCCCGAGGAGGAGGACCGCGAGCTGCTGGAGACGTTCGACATCACCTACGGCGACGACGCCGGTGGCGAGGAGGACCTGCAGGTCCGCCCGCCGGTCGTCACCGTCATGGGTCACGTCGACCACGGCAAGACGCGCCTGTTGGACACCATCCGCAAGGCGAAGGTGGCCGAGGGCGAGGCCGGCGGCATCACCCAGCACATCGGCGCCTACCAGGTCCGCACGGAGCTGGAGGGCAACGAGCGCCTGATCACCTTCATCGACACCCCGGGTCACGAGGCGTTCACCGCCATGCGCGCCCGTGGTGCGAACTCGACCGACATCGCGGTCATCGTGGTGGCGGCCGACGACGGCGTGATGCCGCAGACGGTGGAGGCGATCAACCACGCCCAGGCGGCGGGCGCGCCGATCGTGGTCGCGGTCAACAAGATCGACAAGGAGGGGGCCAACCCCGCCAAGATCCGCCAGCAGCTCACCGAGTACGGGCTGGTCGCCGAGGAGTACGGCGGCGACACGATGTTCGTGGACATCTCGGCGAAGCAGGGCATCAACATCGACGGCCTGCTGGAGGCGATCCTGCTGACCGCCGACGCCTCGCTGGACCTGCGCGCCAACCCGGAGATGGAGGCGCAGGGCGTCGCCATCGAGGCGCACCTCGACCGCGGTCGCGGTCCGGTGGCCACGGTGCTGGTGCAGCGCGGCACGCTGCGGGTGGGCGACTCGATCGTCGCCGGCGCCGCGTACGGGCGCGTCCGCCGCATGGTGGACGAGCACGGCGTGGACGTCACCGAGGCGTACCCGTCGCGTCCGGTGCAGGTCATCGGTCTGACGTCGGTGCCCGGCGCGGGTGACACGTTCCTCGTGGTCGAGGAGGACCGGGTGGCGCGGCAGATCGCCGAGCGCCGCCAGGCCCGCAACCGCAACGCCATGAACGCGGCGAAGCGCAAGCGCGTCAGCCTGGAGGACCTGGACGCCGCGCTGAAGGAGACCAGCGCCCTCACCTTGATCATCAAGGGCGACAACTCGGGTACCGTCGAGGCGCTCGAGGACGCGTTGATGAAGATCGAGGTCGGCGACGACGTCGAGCTGCGGGTCATCCACCGCGGCGTCGGTGGCATCACCGAGGGCGACATCAACCTCGCCGTCGCGGGTAGCGCCATCGTCCTGGGCTTCAACGTCCGGGCCGAGGGCAAGGCCACCGAACTCGCCAACCGCGAGGGCGTGGACGTCCGCTACTACACGGTGATCTACCAGGCGATCGACGAGATCGAGCAGGCCCTCAAGGGCATGCTCAAGCCGGAGTACGAAGAGGTCCAGCTGGGCCGTGCCGAGATCCGCGAGGTCTTCAAGTCCTCCAAGGTCGGCACGATCGCGGGTTGCCTCGTGGTGTCGGGCGAGATCCGCCGCAACGCGCGGGCCCGCCTGCTGCGCGACAACAACGTCGTGCAGGAGAACCTGCCGATCAGCTCGCTGCGCCGGTTCAAGGACGACGCGACCGAGGTCCGCGAGGGCTTCGAGTGCGGTCTGACGCTCGGCAACTACAGCGACCTGAAGGTCGGCGACATCATCGAGACGTTCGAGATGCGCGAGAAGCCGCGCGCCTGATCGTCGTCAACCAGGTGCGGGGCCGTCGCCCGGCGGCGGCCCCGCACCTTCGGACCCGGTGGTCATCTGTGTTCGTGGGTGCCCTTGAGCTGGACGTGCTGCTCGGCGACGTCCACTCGTTGAAGCAGAAGCGGTCGGTGGTCAAGCCGGTCGTGGCCGAGCTGCGCCGCAGGTTCGAGGTGTCCGTCGCCGAGGCGGGCCACCTGGACCTGCACCGGCGCGCCCTGATCGGAGTGGCGGCCGTCGCCGCCGACGCCGAGCATGTGAGGGACGTCCTGACCGCGTGCGAGCGGCTGGTGGCCGGACGGCCCGAACTGGAACTTCTCTCCGCCCGCCACAGGTTGGTCGGGCCGGAGGACGACTAGCAGGCGTCGCCGCTGGAGGCGACGAATCGCAACGACAGGAGGGGAGCGCCGTGGCCGACCAGGCACGGGCTCGCAAGCTGGCCAAGCGGATCTCGCAGATCGTGGCTTCCGCGCTGGAGCACGAGGTCAAGGACCCCCGGCTGGCCCGCGTCACGATCACGGACACGAGGGTGACCGGCGACCTGCACGACGCGACGGTCTACTACACCGTGCTCGGCGAGCGGCTCGACTCCGAGCCGGACTTCGCGGGGGCCGCGGCGGCGCTGGAGAAGGCCAAGGGCGTGCTGCGCACCATGGTCGGCCAGCAGACCGGTGTCCGGTTCACGCCGACCCTGTCGTTCGTCACGGACACCGTGCCCGACGAGGCGCGCCGGATGGACGAGCTGCTGGCCAAGGCGCGGGAGCTGGACGCCGAGGTGGCGCGGATCGCGCACGGCGCGGAGCCCGCGGGCGAACCCGACCCGTACAAGCCCGCGCGCGACGCCGAGGACGCCGACTAGCGTTCTGGGCGTGCGCAACGACCCGAGCTTGAACGACCCCCGTTCCACCGAGGACCTGGACGCGGACCTCGCCGAGGCGGCCCGCGTCCTGTCCACCGCCACCGACGTCACGCTGCTGGCCCACGTGAACCCCGACGCGGACGCGTTGGGCAGCGCGTTGGCGCTGGGGTTGGCCCTGCACCGCCGCGGGGTGGCGGTCCGGGTGTCGTTCGGCGCGCCGGACGAGGTGCCGGAGACATTGCGGAGCCTGGACGTGGCGGGGCTGCTCGTGCCCGCGTCCGCCGTGCCCGCCGCGCCGCCCGTGCTGGTCGCGCTGGACACCGGCAGCGTCGGGCGGCTGGGGCCGTTGGCCGACCGGGTGTCCACCGCCGGTGTGGTGGTGGTGTTGGACCACCACGTGTCGAACCCCCGGTTCGGGCACGTGAACGTGGTCGACGACCGGGCCGAGGCGACCGCGATCGTGGTGCTGCGGCTGCTGGACGCGCTGGGCGTGGAGCTGGACGAGCCGGTGGCCCGGTGCGTGTACGCGGGTCTGGTGACGGACACGCGGTCGTTCCGGCACGCGTCGGCGACGACGCACCAGGTGGCGGCCCGGCTGCTCGCGGCCGGGGTGGACGCCGAGGCGGTGGCCCGGCCGCTGATGGACTCTCACCCGTTCGGGTATCTCGGGATGTTGGCGAAGGTGCTGGGCCGGGCGTGCCTGGAGCGGGAGGCCGCGGGCGGGCTGGGGTTCGTGCACGCCGTCGTGACGCTGGAGGACGCCTCCGGGCTGCGGCCCGAGGAGGTGGAGAGCGTGGTCGACCTGGTGCGCACCACGGCGGAGGCCGAGGTGGCGGCGGTGCTGAAGGAGCTGCGGCCGTCGTCGTGGTCGGTGTCGTTGCGCGCGGTGAGCGCGGTGGACGTGCGCGAGGTGGCGCAGCTGCTCGGCGGCGGTGGCCACCGGCTCGCCGCGGGCTTCACCGCGACGGGTCCGGCGGAGGAGGTCCTGGCGCGGCTGCGGGCCGCCCTGGAGACCGTGGCCGCGTCCTGAGCGTTGAATTCGGGTGTTCCGAACGTAGGACACTCGCGTTCTGGACGTAGGACTCACGTGGTCCGGTGAGGGGTGTCGGTGGAGGAGCGGGTTCCGGCGCGGCGGGTGGTCGGGTTGGCCGCGCCCGCGCTGGTGGTGCTGGCGGCCGAGCCGCTGTACGTGCTGGTGGACACGGCGGTCGTCGGCCACCTGGGCGGGTTGCCGCTGGCCGGGCTGGCGCTGGGCGGCGTGCTGTTCACCCAGGTGGCCACGCAGCTCACGTTCCTCTCCTACGGCACCACGGCCCGCACGGCGCGGCTGTTCGGCGCGGGCCGCCGGTCCGAGGCGGTCGAGGAGGGCGTGCAGGCGACCTGGCTCGCGCTGGCCGTCGGCGCGCTGGTGATCGTGCTCGGGCAGGCGCTGGCCGGTCCCGCCGCACGGCTGCTGGCAGGCGGTGGCGAGGTCGCCGACAACGCGGTGTCGTGGCTGCGGATCGCGTTGTTCGGCGCGCCGTTCGTGCTCGTCACGATGGCGGGCAACGGCTGGATGCGCGGCGTGCAGGACACCCGCCGCCCGCTGCGGTACGTGCTGGTCGGCAACGGCATCTCGGCCGTGCTGTGCCCGCTGCTGGTGCACGGCGCGCACTGGGGGCTGGAGGGCTCGGCGGTCGCGAACGTGGTCGCGCAGGTGCTGTCGGCCGGGTTGTTCTTCCGGGCGCTGCGCTCGGAGCGGGTGGCCCTGCGGCCGGACCGCCACCGGATGCGGGCCCAGCTCGGCCTCGGCCGCGACCTGGTGCTGCGCAGCCTCGCCTTCCAGGCGTGCTTCCTGTCCGCCGCGTCGGTGGCCGCGCGCACGTCGGTCGGCGCGGTCGGCGCGCACCAGGTGGTGTTGCAGCTGTGGACGTTCCTCGCGCTCGTGCTGGACTCGTTGGCGATCGCCGCGCAGTCGATCGTGGGCGCGGCGCTGGGCGCGGAGCGGCGCGAGCAGGCACGCCGGTTCGCCTGGCAGGTCACCGGGTACGGGCTGTGGTTCGGCGTGCTGCTCGGGATCGTGTTCGCCGCGCTGTCCGGCCCGCTGCCCCTGGTGTTCACCAGCGACCGGGCGGTGCTGGACGAGGTGCCGCACGCGTGGTGGTTCTTCGTGGCGTTGCAGCCGATCGCGGGCGTGGTGTTCGCGCTGGACGGCGTGCTGCTCGGCGCGGGCGATGCCCGGTTCCTGCGGACCGCCACGCTGGTGTCGGCGGCGCTGGGCTTCTTGCCGCTGGTGTGGGCGTCCTACGCGTTCGGCTGGGGGTTGGCGGGCATCTGGAGCGGCCTGTCCGCGTTCATGGTGCTGCGGCTGGTGCTGGTGCTCGCGCGGACCCGGTCGGGCAAGTGGGCGCGGGTCGGCGCCGGGTGGTGAGGCGGTGACCAGGCGTGATGTGGCGAGGGGCACCCCGGGGAATCGTTAACACAAGGCAACTGTTTCTCGATACTGGGAGTGCCGCCGCAGAACGCCTAGGAGATCCGCCTTGCCGGTCGATCGTGCCACGAAGCAAGCGTGGCTGATCTGGTCAACCGCCGTCCTCGTCTACATCGCCGCCCTCTTCCACCGCACCTCCCTGGGTGTCGCCAGCCTGGAGGCGGGCGACCGCTTCTCCGTCGGCCCCGCCGGTCTCGGCACCTTCACCGTGCTCCAGATCGGCCTCTACGCGCTGATGCAGATCCCCACCGGCCTGCTGGTGGACCGCTTCGGCCCGCGCCGCGTGCTGATGGCCGCCGCCCTGCTCATGGGCCTCGGCCAGACCCTGTTCGCGCTGGCCGGCTCCTACCCGCTCGGCCTGACCGCCCGCGCCGTGCTCGGCGTCGGCGACGCGATGACGTGGGTGAGCGTGCTGCGGCTGGCCGCCGCGCACTTCCCGCCCCGCCGGTTCACGCTGGTGATGACCCTGTCCGCGGCGCTCGGCGGCGCGGGCAACCTGGTCGCGACCGTGCCGTTGACGCTGCTGCTCGACAACGCGGGCTGGACGGCGACGTTCCTGGTCGCCGGCCTGGCGACGGCGGCGTACTCGGCCGTGGTCGGGTGGCGGGTGCGCGAGGTGCCCGACGGCGTGCCGCAGCCGGAGGTGGAGCGGGTGCCGCTGCGCGCGGTCGGCGCGAAGGTGCGGCAGGCGTGGCGCGAGCCGAGCACCCGGCTCGGGTTCTGGGTGCACTTCACGTCCATGTCCACGCCCGCGCTGCTCGGCCTGCTGTGGGGCTTCCCGTACCTGGTCGAGGCGCAGGGCCTGTCCCGGCCGTCGGCGTCCGCGGTGCTGAGCACGCTGGTGCTGGTGGCGATCGTGACCGGGCCCGTGATGGGCACGGTGATCGGGAGCAGGCCGGCCTGGCGGATGCCGATCGTCGGCACCTACCTGGCCGCGGCCCTGCTGTGCTGGGCGGTGCTGCTGGGCTGGCCCGGCGGCGTGCTGCCGACGCCCCTGCTGTACGGGGTGTTCGCGGTGCTGGCGGTGGGCAACCCGGTGTCCGGCGTGGCGTTCGCGCTGGTGCGCGACTACAACCCGCTGCACCGGGTGAGCACGGCGACCGGCGTGGCCAACGTCGGCGGCTTCGGCGCGGTCACGTTCACCGCGCTCGTCGTCGGCGTGCTGCTGGACGTGGTCGAGCCCGTGGCGGCGGCCCCGCAGGCGTACCGGATCGCGTTCGTGGCGGTGGCCGCGGTGCTGCTGGTGGGCGTGTGGCGGACCGTCGTGTGGTGGCGCCGGGCGCGTGCCGCGGTGTTCGCCGCCGAGGACCGCGGCGAGACCGTGCCCGTGCAGTTGCGCCGCCGTCGTTGGGACGTGATCGGCGACCCGGCCGTCCGTGGAGCCGGCGAGCGGGATCTGGTCGAGGCTTAGGATCCTCGTCCGTGTCCGCATCTTCACGTCCTCCCGTCCAGCCCGGCCTCGTGGTGATCGACAAGCCCGACGGCATGACCTCCCACGACGTGGTGGCCAAGGTCCGCCGCATCCTCGGCACCCGCAAGGTCGGGCACGCGGGCACGCTCGACCCGATGGCGACCGGCGTCCTCGTGCTCGGCATCGAGCGGGCCACCAAGCTGCTCGGCCACCTGGCGCTGGACAGCAAGGCGTACCTGTCGACGATCCGGCTGGGCTCGTCCACCACGACCGACGACGCCGAGGGCGAGGTGCTGTCCACGACCGACGCGTCCGAAGTGGACGAGGACGCGATCCGGGCCGGGGTGGCGAAGCTGACCGGCGCGATCCAGCAGGTGCCCAGCGCGGTGAGCGCGGTGAAGGTCGACGGCAAGCGCGCGTACGCGCGGGTCCGCGCGGGCGAGGCCGTGGAGCTGCCCGCCCGACCGGTCACGGTGCACCGCTTCGACGTGCTGGCCGTCCGGCGTGAGGAGAACGCCACCGAACTCGACGTGATGGTGGAGTGCTCGTCCGGGACGTACGTGCGCGCGCTGGCCCGCGACCTCGGCGCGGACCTCGGCGTCGGCGGCCACCTGGCGGCCCTGCGCCGGACCCGCGTCGGGCCGTTCGACCTGCGCGTGGCCAAGACGCTGGAGCAGCTGGAGAGCGCGCCGGGCCTGTCCCTGGACCTCGACGCGGCCGTGTCCACGGCGTTCCCGCGCCGCGAGATCGCGCCCCGCGAGGCGGTGGCCCTGTCGCACGGCCGCCGCCTGGCCGCCGGCGGGCTGGCCGGCACCTACGGCGTGTTCGGCCCGGACGGCCACGTGGTCGCCCTGGCCAAGGACGAGGGCCCGATCGCCAAGCCGCTGGTGGTCCTCACCCCCGCCGGGTAGGGCTCCGGGGTCGCGAGCCCGTTGGCGGTTCTCACGGCCGCGGGGTAGGCCCTACCGTGGAGCCATGGCGAGATGGGTGTGGCCGGCCGTGGCCGGTGTGGTGACGTCGGCCACCGGGGTGGCGATCAGCCTGGCCGCCGACGCCGCGGGCAACCCGTGGGCGTGGGTGGCGGTCGCGTTGCTCGTCGTGCTGGGCGTGGTGGTCACGCTGCGCGTGCAGCCGACGACACCGCCCGCCGGCCCGGAGCCGCGGCCCGCCACGACGGTGCACAACAGCGTGTCCGGCTCGGTCACGGGCAGCGTGGTGCAGGCGGGCGACCTCGGCTCGGTGACGATCAACTCGCCGACCACGGTCAACCAGCACGCCGTCGCGCGCGAGGGCGGCACGGTGCACCAGGCCGGCCGCGACATCCGCCGCGACTGACCCCGCGGAGTCGAACGGCTGCGGTGCGGCCCGCCGGTGACGCGAGGCCGTCGCCGGGCCGGCCGTGTCGAAGGTCGCGGTGGCCTGGGCGTGTCGAAGGTCGCGGTGGCCCGGCGGGGGGCGAGGGTCGCGGTGCCGGCGGGGGCGAGGGTCGCGGTGCCGGCGGAGGCGCGAGCGACCCCGCGGCGTGGCGGGCGCGGCGTGGCTCGGCCGGCTTCGGCGGTCGCCCTCGGGCCGTCCCCTAGGCTTGCCGGCGTGCAACGCTGGAGAGGGCTCGACGACCTGCCGGGCGGCTGGGGCCGATGCGTGGTGACCATCGGCGTGTTCGACGGGGTGCACCGCGGCCACCAGGCGCTGATCGCCCGCGCGGTCGGGCTGGCGGCCGAGCGGAACGTGCCGAGCGTCCTCATCACGTTCGACCCGCACCCGTCCGAAGTGGTCCGACCGGGCAGCCACCCGGCCCAGCTCACCAGCCTGCACCGCCGCGCCGAGCTGGTCGAGCGCCTGGGCGTGGACGTGTTCTGCGTGATCCCGTTCACCGCCGAGGTGGCGCGCACCCCGGCCGACGAGTTCGCGCACGAGGTGCTGGTCGAACGACTGCACGTGGCGGCCGTGGTGGTGGGGGAGAACTTCACCTTCGGCCACAAGGCGGCGGGCAACGTCGAGTTGCTGCGCGCGCTGGGCAAGCGGTTCGGTTTCGTGACCGAGGGGGCGGACCTGGTGACCGACGACGGCGTGACGTACTCGTCCACCTACATCCGGGCGTGCATCGACGCGGGCGACGTGGCCGCCGCGGCCCAGGCGCTCGGCCGGCCGCACCGGCTGGAGGGCATCGTGGTGCGCGGCGACGGCCGCGGCAAGGAGCTGGGCTTCCCCACGGCCAACCTGTCGACCACGCGGTTCGCCGCCGTGCCCGCGGACGGCGTGTACGCGTGCTGGTTCGTGCACGGCTCGGGCCGCCGCCTCCGGGCCGCGGTGAGCGTGGGCACCAACCCGACGTTCTCCGGCCGGGAACGGCGGGTCGAGGCGTTCGTGCTCGACGTGGACGAGGACTTCTACGGCCAGCGGGTGGCGCTGGACTTCGTGGACCGGCTGCGGGACATGGAGAAGTTCGACAGCGTCGAGTCGCTGCTGGAGCAGATGCACCGCGACGTGGCCACGGCCCGTGAACTCCTGACGGATCCGGGTGACGCCTGACGGGTTGAACCAGGTGGGTGGAACCCGCCGTGCGACACCTCACGACCTGGCAAGATGCCTGACACGTCCGTCGGTCAGGGGAGAGGCGAAGGTGGAGGACCACAAGATCGTCCAACGCAACCTCGCGTTGCAGCGGGAGTGGTACGGGGAACCCCTGGGCGACCGGGTGCGCCGGCTCGTGGTCGCGTTCAACGTCTCCCAGGCCCAGCTCGCGGACGTGCTGGGCATCAGCGCCCCCATGCTGAGCCAGGTCATGAGCGGCCGCCGGGCCAAGATCGGCAACCCCTCCGTCCTCGCCCGGATGATCATGCTGGAGCGCAAGGTCCTCACCCCCGACGTGGCCTCCGGCTCCCCCGAGGCGTTGCAGCGCGCGCTGGAGGACGTCCGGCAGTCGAAGCCGACGGTGAGCCGCGACTCGCTGCCCGTGAACGGCGACGACGAGGCCGTGGTGTTCCCCTTCCTGCGCCGCCTGGCCGACCGCCGCGAGCTGTCGCAGGCCGCCGACGTGCTGGGCGAGGACTTCCCGGCCCTCGCCGAGCTGCTGCGCCGCGCGGGCAAGGGCCGCGACGGCTGACCGCCGTGAGCCTGTTCACCGCCCTCTTCCCGCCCGCCGACGTCGTCGCCGAGCTGCACGACGCCCTCCGCCCGGTCCGCGCGGCGCACCCCCGGCTGCGCTGGGTGGACCCGACCCGCTGGCACGTCACCGTCCGGTTCTTCGGCGAGGCCGAGCCCGCCGGCCGACTCGACGGCCTGGACCGGGTGACCGCGCCCGTGCTGCGGCTGCGCGGCAGCGGCACGTTCCGGCAGGTGCTGTGGATCGGGGTGGACGGCGCGCTGGACGAGCTGGGCGCGGCCGCGGGCGTGCCGGCGGACTGGCGGCCCCACCTCACGGTCGCCCGCGGCGCGGTGCTGCCGCACGTCGGGTTCACCGGTCGCGAGTGGACCGCCACCGAGGTGGCGCTGGTCCGCAGCCGCCCGGGGGAGGGCTACGCGGTGCTGGACCGGGTGCCCTTGACCACGCCAAACGCGTAACGCGCGGCCACAGCTGGTAACCTCGACAGTTGGGTCTGGCTGCGGTCCGTGGCGGCCAGCACCGACTACCCCGCCCAGGCGGGGCCCCACGGCACCCAACCAGCACGAGGAGTAGCGAGCACGTGGCACTGACCACCCAGGAAAAGAAGACCATCCTCGCCGAGTACGGCGTCCACGACACGGACACCGGTTCGGCCGAGGCCCAGGTCGCGCTGCTGAGCAAGCGCATCGCCGACCTGACCGAGCACCTGAAGAAGCACAAGCACGACCACCACTCGCGCCGTGGTCTGCTCCTGCTGGTCGGCCGGCGCCGCCGGCTGCTGAACTACCTGCAGAAGGTGGACATCCAGCGGTACCGCGCCCTGATCGGGCGCCTCGGCCTGCGCCGCTGAGACGTGCCGAGGGGGAGTGGCCACCGGGTCGCTCCCCCTCGGCGCAACACGGAAAACAAAGACGAGGGAAGCACGCGCGGAGCCCGGGACGACAGTTCGCCGGTCCTCGGTAGTGGCCCCCTGGTGGGTGGAAACCCAGGGGACTTCGATCGAAGACCGGCCTCGTCCGAACCGCGATCCCGCGCCGTGAGCGCGCTGTGACCCGCATGACGAGGAGAAGTACCCCTATGACGGACATCGAGGTCCACGAGACTTCAGCCGTGATCGACAACGGTCGGTTCGGCACGCGCACCATCCGCTTCGAGACCGGTCGCCTGGCCCGCCAGGCGGCGGGCTCGGTCGTCGCCTACCTGGACGACGAGACGATGCTGCTGTCGGCGACGACGGCGTCGAAGCACCCCAAGGAGCACTTCGACTTCTTCCCCCTCACGGTGGACGTCGAGGAGCGCATGTACGCCGCGGGCCGCATCCCCGGCTCGTTCTTCCGCCGCGAGGGTCGCCCGTCGACCGACGCGATCCTGACCTGCCGGCTGATCGACCGGCCGCTGCGCCCGTCCTTCGTGGACGGTCTGCGCAACGAGATCCAGGTCGTCATCACGGTGATGAGCCTGAACCCGGCCGACCTGTACGACGTCGTGGCGATCAACGCCGCGTCCGCGTCGACGCAGCTCGCCGGCCTGCCGTTCTCCGGCCCCATCGGCGGCGTCCGGGTGGCGCTGATCGAGGGCCAGTGGGTGGCGTTCCCGACCCACGAGCAGCTCGAGAAGGCCGTGTTCGACATGGTCGTCGCCGGTCGCGTGGTCGGTGACGACGTCGCGATCATGATGGTCGAGGCCGAGGCCACCGAGCACGTCACCGACCTGGTCGGCGAGGGCGCGCAGGCGCCCACCGAGGAGGTCGTGGCCGCCGGCCTGGAGGCCGCCAAGCCGTTCATCCGGGTGCTGTGCGAGGCGCAGGCCCAGCTCGCGCAGGTCGCCGCCAAGGAGACCGCCGAGTTCCCGACGTACCCGGCCTACCAGCCCGACGCCTTCGAGGCCGTCGAGCAGGCCGCGTCCGGCGAGCTGGCGCAGGCGCTGACCATCGCGGGCAAGCAGGAGCGCGAGAACCGCCTCGACGAGGTCAAGGCGTCGGTGCTGGAGAAGCTGGCCGAGCAGTTCGAGGGCCGCGAGAAGGAGGTCGGCGCGGCGTTCCGCTCGCTGACCAAGAAGCTCGTCCGCCAGCGCATCCTGCGCGACAAGGTGCGCATCGACGGCCGCGGCCTGACCGAGATCCGGTCGTTGTCGGCCGAGGTCGAGGTCATCCCGAGGGCGCACGGCTCGGCGCTGTTCGAGCGCGGCGAGACCCAGATCCTGGGTGTCACCACGCTGAACATGCTGCGCATGGAGCAGCAGATCGACTCGCTGTCCCCGGAGACGCACAAGCGCTACCTGCACCACTACAACTTCCCGCCGTTCTCCACCGGTGAGACGGGCCGCGTCGGCTCGCCGAAGCGCCGCGAGATCGGCCACGGCGCGCTGGCCGAGCGGGCGCTGGTGCCCGTGCTGCCCAAGCGCGACGAGTTCCCCTACGCGATCCGCCAGGTCTCCGAGGCGTTGGGCTCCAACGGCTCCACGTCCATGGGCTCGGTCTGCGCGTCCACCATGTCGCTGCTCAACGCCGGTGTGCCGCTGAAGGCGCCGGTCTCCGGCATCGCCATGGGCCTGGTGTCCGACGAGGTCGACGGCAAGACGGAGTACGTCGCGCTGACCGACATCCTCGGCGCCGAGGACGCGTTCGGCGACATGGACTTCAAGGTCGCCGGCACCAAGGAGTTCGTCACCGCGCTCCAGCTGGACACCAAGCTCGACGGCATCCCGTCGGACGTGCTCGCGGCGGCCCTGGGCCAGGCCCGGGACGCACGCCTGACCATCCTGGAGGTCATGGCCGAGGCCATCGACCGCCCGGACGAGATGAGCCCGTTCGCGCCGCGCGTGACGTCGGTCAAGATCCCGACCGACAAGATCGGCGAGGTCATCGGCCCCAAGGGCAAGATGATCAACTCGATCACCGAGCAGACCGGCGCCGACATCTCCATCGAGGACGACGGCACGATCTACGTCGGCGCGGCGGACGGCCCGTCGGCCGAGGCCGCGATCGGCCTGATCAACGCGATCGCGAACCCGCAGCTGCCGAAGGTCGGCGAGCGCTTCCTGGGCACCGTGGTGAAGACCGCGGCGTTCGGCGCGTTCGTGTCCCTGCTCCCGGGCAAGGACGGCCTGATCCACATCTCCAAGCTGGGCAACGGCAAGCGCATCGGCAAGGTGGAGGACGTCGTCAAGGTCGGCGACAAGCTCCGCGTCGAGATCGCCGACATCGACCAGCGCGGCAAGATCAGCCTGGTCCTGGTCAACGAGGACGCGGACGCGGCGCCCGCCGCCGACAACCCCGCCCAGGACGCCGCTCCCGCCCCCGCCGTCGAGGCCGAGGCCCCGGCGCAGTGACGACGAGCGTCAACGGGACGGCCGCGAGTGCTCCTGGCACTCGCGGCCGTCCGCTTACCCGCCCGCTCGGGCACCTGCAGAAGCCCGGCAGCACGGTGTCGCTGGAGCGCGGCCCGGAGGGCGTGGCCGTGCGCCGCAGCCTGCTGCCGTCGGGCCTGCGGGTCATCACCGAGCGCATCCCGGGCGTGCGGTCGGCGTCGGTCGGCCTGTGGGTGCAGGTCGGGTCGCGCGACGAGCGGACCGAGGTCGCGGGCGCCGCGCACTACCTGGAGCACCTGCTGTTCAAGGGCACGGCGAACCGCACGGCCGCGCAGATCGCCGAGGAGATCGACGCGGTCGGCGGCGAGCTGAACGCGTTCACCGCCAAGGAGCACACCTGCTACTACGCGCACGTCCTGGACGAGGACCTGCCGTTGGCCATGGACCTGGTGTGCGACGTGGTGTTCGACGCGCTGTGCGAGCTGCGCGACTTCGAGACCGAGCGCGGCGTGGTGCTCGAAGAGATCGCGATGCGCGACGACGACCCGGAAGACCTGCTGCACGACGCGTTCCTCGACGCCCTGCTGGGCGACCACGCGCTGGGCCGGCCGGTGCTCGGCACCGAGCAGTCCATCGGGGACATGGACCGCGACGCGCTGTTCGGCTTCTACAAGAAGCGCTACACGTTGCCGCGGATGGTGCTCGCGGTGGCGGGCAACATCGACCACGCCCGGGTGATGCGGCTGGTGCGCAAGCAGGTCGGCGACCGGCTCGACCGCGTCGGCACGCCGGTCGCGCCGCGGTCCGGCCGCGCCCGCATCCCCGCGTCGCGCAAGCTGGTGCTGCACTCCGACGACACCGAGCAGGCGCACCTGATGCTGGGCGTACGCGGGCTGGACCGGCACGACGAGCGCCGGTTCGCGCTGAACGTGCTCAACGCCGCGCTGGGCGGCGGCATGAGCTCGCGCCTGTTCCAGGAGGTCCGGGAACGGCGCGGCCTGGCGTACCAGGTGTACTCGTCGGTGGGCCTCTACGCGGACGCGGGCACGCTCTCGGTGTACGCGGGCTGCCAGCCCGACCGGCTCGGCGACGTGGCCGGCGTGGTGCGCGAGGTGCTGTCCACCGTGGCGCGCGAGGGGATCAGCGACGCCGAGGTGGCCCGGGGCAAGGGCCAGCTGCGCGGCGGGCTCGTGCTGGGCCTGGAGGACACCAGTTCGCGCATGTCGCGCATCGGCAAGGGCGAGCTGAACTACGGCGACTACCTGTCGGTGGAGCAGACGCTGGCGCGCATCGACGCGGTCACCGCCGAGGACGTCGCGGCGCTGGCGCGCGACTTGCTGCGACGCCCCGTCGCCGCCGCCGTGGTCGGCCCTTACGCTCACGCCGACGATCTGCCGTCCCAGGTGCACGAGGTGATCTCTTGAGTTCCGTACCCCCGCCCGACCCCGCGAGCGGGTCCTCGGCCGAACCGCTCCGCGTCGGCGTCATCGGCGCCAGGGGCCGCATGGGCGCCGAGGTGTGCCGCGCGGTCGAGGCCGCGGCGGACATGGAAGTCGTCGTGACGGTCGACGCGGGCGACCGGCTGTCCGACCTGGCCGACGCCGGCGCCCGGGTCGCGGTCGACTTCACCGGCCCCGACGTGGTGATGGACAACCTCCGCTTCTGCGTGGACAACGACATCCACGCCGTCGTGGGCACGTCCGGGTTCGACGCGCAGCGGCTCGACGCGGTGGCGGAGTGGCTGGCGTCGAAGCCGGAGCTGGGCGTGTTGATCGCGCCGAACTTCGCCATCGGCGCGGTGCTGTCCATGCGGTTCGCCGAGCTGGCCGCCCGGTACTACGAGTCGGCCGAGGTGATCGAGCTGCACCACCCGCGCAAGGTGGACGCGCCCTCGGGCACCGCCGCGCACACCGCCCGGCTCATCTCGCGGGCGCGGGAGGCGGCGGGCCTCGGCCCGATGCCGGACGCGACCACGCAGGAGGCCGACCGCGCGCGCGGCACGCTCGTGGGCGACGTCCGGGTGCACTCGCTGCGGGTGGCCGGGCTGATCGCGCACCAGGAGGTCGTGTTCGGCACGGAGGGCGAGACGCTGACGCTGCGGCACGACTCGCTGGACCGCAAGTCGTTCATGCCGGGCGTGCTGCTGGCCGTGCGGTCGATCGCGCGGCACCCGGGGCTCACCGTGGGCCTGGACAAGTACATGGACCTCTGAAGGTCCGCGTGAGGACCCGCACCGTCGCGTTCCTGATCACCGCCGCGCTGGCGGTGTACTTCGTGCTGCTCGGCGGCCGGGCCGCGGTGCTCCTGGGCACCGGCGACCCGGTGGGCATCGGCCTCGGCGTCGGGGTGCTGGTGCTGCCGCTGATCGGCGCGTGGATCGCGTGGACGAACCTGCGGTTCGGCTTCACCACCGAGCGGATGGCGCGGCAGCTCGACGCCGAGGGCGGTCTCCTCGACACGTCCGGGCTGCCGCGTCGCCCGTCCGGGCGGGTGGACCGGGACGCCGCCGACGAGTGGTTCGACCGGCGCCGGGCCGACGTCGAGGCGCGCCCCGACGACTGGCGGGCGTGGTTCCTGCTGGCCCAGGCGTACGACCTGGCGGGTGACCGCGGTCGGGCGAGGGAGACCATGCGGAGAGCGATCGAGCTGTTCCAGTCGCCGACGAATACGGTGTGATCCAGCCGACTGAGACGTGATTCATCCGGTCTTCACGGTCTCTTGCCTTGGATCTTTCACGCGTGCTCGTTACCGTGAGTACATGGCGAACACGTTGGAGAACCTCCGGTTGGCCGTGGCCTGCCTCGTCCTCGCGACCGCCGTCGGGGTTGCCCTCGCGCTCGGCTGACCGTTACACGTCCGGGTGGTTCCGAGTGCGGTCGTGCGCTCGGTCGGGTAGCCGAGGAGGCATGGAACGCGCAGCGGTGGACCGCCTCTACGACTGTGACGTGCTGGACCGCCACGGCCGGCCCATCGGACCGGTCGCGGCCGTGTGGCTGGCCGGTGGCCGCCCGTTGTGGGCCTCGGTGCGCCGGGAGACCGGGACCACGCTCGTGCCGATCCGCGGCGCCCAGGTGCGCGACCGCAGGCTGGTGGTGCCCGTGGACAAGCGCGAGGTGGAGGACGCGCCGAAGGTCGACGACCGGGAGCTGTCCGAGGCCGAGCAGCTGGAACTGCACGACCACTACGGGTTGACGCTGCCCGAGCAGCGCCTGGTGCGCCACGAGCGCCCGGTGGGCGAGGGCGTCAGTGCCACCACCCCGCCACCGCGGCGGGCGAGGCGGCCAGGACGCTGAACCGGGCGAACCGGCCGAGCACGCTCGTGGAGAGGAACAGCCAGGACGACATGCCCGCGAGACCCGCGAGCACGGTGGTGAACATGAACGGCGGCAGGCCGACCACCGAGCTGACCGCGTGCGTGCCGAACATCCAGTGCGGGTGCCGGTGGCAGCGCGCCCGCACCCACTCCAGCCGGGCCCGCCACTTCAGCCGCCACGGCGCCACGGGCTTCGCCGGTTTCTCCTCGCGCCTGAGGAACGCCGGTAAGCGCAGCGAGCCGCGGGCGGCCAGGAAGTAGAACATCTTGCCCAGCACCTGGCCCAGGGCGACCGCGAGCCCGATCCACCACCACGAGATGCCCGGTTGTTGGGTCACCAGGCCGATCACGAAGAGTTCGATGCTGATCAGAGGCATCAACGCGGAGCCGAAGGCCACGCTGAACGTGAGGCACACCCACCCGAACCCGAGCACCCGGCCGAGGCTACCCGCGGGATCAGGGCGTGAGCAGTAGGGCCAACCCCCCGGAAACCCTGATCTCGCGCAGCGGACGCCCGCCGGCGTCGAGCGTGCGCACCGTGCCGTCGGCCTCCCAGTCCGCCTTGCCGTAGAAGCCGATCGAGGCCCGGTCCGCCTCCGGCACCCAGGCGACGCCCCGCGTCGCGCCCGCTTCGCGCAGCCGGCGGGCGGCCGTGGCGAGCAGCCTGCCGCCGTGGCCGCGTCGCCCCCAGCGGGGTTCCACGAGCACGCTCACCAGCGCCGTGGTCGCCGCGTCCGCGGGCAGCGAGCCGTCCGCCCGCGCCACCTCGTCCTCGGGCGCGAGGCCCGCGACGCAGAAGCCGACCGTCCACGCGCCCTCGGCGGCGACGAGCACCTGGCCGCGCCCGACCGCATCGGCCCAGGCCGGCGCGGTCTCCTCCACCTCGATCGACGCCAGGACGTCGGCGGGCACGAGGTCGGCGTAGGCGGTCCGCCAGGTGTCGCGGTGGATGCGGGCGATCTCCGCCACGTCGTCGGGCTGCGCGGTGCGCACGGTGGCGTCGGCCATGCGCACTGTTATAGCCCTCCGGTCCGCCGGGTGGCGGAGGCAGGTCCGCCGAGCCGGCCGCCGCCCGCGCGGGGAGACGACGAGCACGCCGCCCGGAGCCCGCCGTCCTCCCGGTGGGAGCGGACGGCGACCCGCCGTCCGCCCGGTCGGAGCCGACCGCGCCGCCGGGGTGGAGGTGATCCCCGGCGGTCCGGGCGGCAAGATCACCGGGCGGCTTCGGGAAACCGATGCCCGGCGGGTCCGGGTCCGGCCCGGTCCGCGCCCCCTCCGGTCCCGCCGCGGGTGGGGGCGGGTGCGCTGTCCGGGCTACCGTGCGTGACTGTCATACCCCGGTGGGACCATCCAGTCGTGCAGAGAATGAGCGCAGACGTCGCCCGCCGCATCGCGCTGGGCGCACAGGGTTTCGCCGACCCCCGGCCCGCTTCCGCGCCCACCCGCCGGCACCTGCAGAAGGTGCTGTCGCGGATTCGCCTGTTGCAGCTCGACTCGGTGAACGTCGCCGTCCGCGCGCACTACATGCCGCTGTTCAGCCGGCTCGGCGCCTACGCGCCGTCGCTGGTGGACGAGGCCGCGTGGGCGCACAGCGCGCGCAAGCCGCGGCTGCTGGTGGAGTACTGGGCGCACGAGGCGAGCCTGGTGCCGCTGGAGGACTGGGCGCTGCTGCACTCCGGGGCGAAGCGGCCGGGCTGGTGGAAGAACTACACGGCGATCGTCGAGCGCACGCCGCAGCTGGTGGACGACGTGCTGGCCGTGGTGAAGGAGCTGGGCCCGGTCGGCGCGGGCGCGATCGAGAAGGCGCTGGCGGGCGGCGGGCCGCGGGCCAAGGAGCACTGGGGCTGGAACTGGTCCGAGGTCAAGAAGGTGTGCGAGTACCTGTTCGGCGAGGGGGTGCTGACCACGGGGTCGCGGCGCGGCTTCGAGCGGCTGTACGACCTGAGCGAGCGCGTGCTGCCGCCGGAGGCGCTGGCCCGGCGGCTGTCGGTGTCGGCGGAGGAGGGCGCGCGCGAGCTGGTGGCGCGGGCGGCGACGGCGATGGGCGTGGCGACCGAGCCGGACCTGCGCGACTACTACCGCCTCCAGCCCGCGCGCAGCCGGCAGGCGGTGGCGGAGCTGGTGGAGGCCGGGGTGCTGGAGCCGGTCGAGGTGGAGGGCTGGGGCGTCCCCGCGTACCGGCACGTGGAGGCGCGGGTCCCGCGCCGGATCACCGGTCGGGCGCTGCTGTGCCCGTTCGACCCGCTGATCTGGGAACGCGCCCGCACCGAGCGGATCTTCGACTTCTTCTACCGCATCGAGATCTACGTGCCCGCGCCGAAGCGAGTGCACGGGTACTACGTGTTCCCGTTCCTGCTGGACGGCGAGCTGGTGGGCCGGGTGGACCTGAAGGCGGACCGGGCCGCGGGCGTGCTGCGGGTGCAGGCGGCGCACTCCGAGCCGACGGCGGACGTCGGCCGGGTCGCGGTCGAGCTGGCCGCCGAGCTGCGGCACATGGCCGACTGGCTGGAGCTGGACGACGTCCGGGTGGCGCCCAAGGGCGACCTCGCCCCGGCTCTCACGGCGGTCGTCCGGTGAGCGCGTGAGACGTTGGGCTGACAGATGTTGAAATCTGTCAGCCCAACTGGCATGGTGGAGGTCATGACGAACTCCACCGATCGCGTGCTGCCGCGCCGCGCCCTCGGCTCCACCGGTCCCGAGGTGTCGGCGCTCGGCCTGGGCTGCATGGGCATGTCCGACCTCTACGGCCCGGCCGACGAGGCCGAGAGCGTGGCCACCATCCACGCCGCCGTGGACGCGGGCGTGACCCTGCTCGACACCGGCGACTTCTACGGCATGGGCCACAACGAGCTGCTGATCGCGCGGGCGCTGCGCGAGCGCCGGCGCGAGGACGTGGCGATCAGCGTCAAGTTCGGCGCGCTGCGCGACGCGGACGGCGGCTGGCACGGCAACGACGGCAGGCCGGAAGCCGTCCGCAACTTCCTCGCCTACACCCTCCGCCGGCTGGGCACCGACCACGTCGACGTCTACCGGCCCGCCCGGCTCGACCCGGCGGTGCCGATCGAGGAGACCGTCGGCGCGATCAAGGAGGAGGTCGAGAAGGGGCGCGTGCGCCACATCGGCCTGTCCGAGGTGGGCGCGGAGACGCTGCGCCGCGCGCACGCCGTGCACCCCGTCGCCGACCTCCAGATCGAGTACTCGCTCGTGTCCCGGGGCATCGAGCGGTCGATCCTGCCCACCGCGCGCGAGCTGGGCGTCGGGATCACCGCGTACGGCGTGCTGTCGCGCGGCCTGATCTCGGGCCACTGGACCGCGTCCCGGCAGCCGACCGACTTCCGCGCCGTCTCGCCGCGCTTCCAGGGCGACAACCTCGACCACAACCTCGCGCTGGTGGAGGCCCTGCGCGCGGTGGCGGCCGAGAAGGGCGTCACGGTCGCCCAGCTCGCCATCGCCTGGGTGCTGGCGCAGGGCGAGGACATCGTGCCCTTGGTGGGGGCCCGCCGCCGCGACCGCCTGACGGAGGCCCTGGGCGCGCTCGACGTCACGCTCACGGCCGCCGACCTGGCCCGGATCGAGGCCGCCGTGCCGGCCGACGCCGTGGCCGGCGACCGCTACGCGCCCGCCCTGATGGCCCACCTGGACAGCGAGCGCTGACCGCGGTCCACGCACAATGGACCGGACCGGCAGGCGACACCAGGGGGCAGCACGTGGCGGACGGCGCACTGACCGCTGAGGTCATCCTCAGCACCACCGAGGACGTCCTGCGCCGGTACGGCCCGGCCAAGGCGACCGTGGTGGACGTGGCCCGCGCGCTGGGCGTCAGCCACGGCAGCGTCTACCGGCACTTCCCGACCAAGGCGGCGCTGCGGGAGGCCGTCACCCAGCGCTGGCTCGACCGGGCGCACGCCGGGCTCGCCGGAGTGGCCACCGCCGACACCCCCGCGCCGGAGCGCCTGCGCTCCTGGCTCGCCGCCCTGTTCGAGGCCAAGCGCCGGAAGGCGCTGGACGACCCGGAGCTGTTCGCCACGTTCTCGGTGCTGGTGCGGGAGAACAGCGCCGTGGTCGCCGCGCACATCGAGGCCATGGTCGGCGACCTGACCCGGATCGTCGCCGACGGGGTGGCGTCCGGCGACTTCACGACCCCGGACCCGGCCGTGAGCGCCAAGGCGGTGTTCGACGCCACCGCGCGCTTCCACGACCCGGCCCACGCCGCCGAGTGGGCGGGCCCGGACGTCGACGCGGCGTTCGACGCGGTGGTGTCCCTGCTGGTGGCGGGGCTGCGGTCGGCCGGGTGACCGGCTACCGGGAGCTGCTCGCCCGGCCGCTGACGTGGTGGTGGCTCGTCGCCACGGTGGCCACCCGGTTGGCGGTCTGCACGGTCCCGCTCGCCGCGGTGTTCCTGGCCGCCGAGCACACCGGCTCGTACGCCTGGGGCGCGGTCATCGCGGGCGCGTACGCCGCCGGGGAGGCCGTCGCCGCGCCGCGGATGGGCGCCCGCTTCCAGCGCCGGCCGCTGCGGCCGGAGCTGTCCCGCGTCGCGGTGGCCGAGGCGGTCGCGCTGCTCGGCCTGGTCGTGTCGCTGCGGCTCGGCCTGCCGGTCGCCGCCGTGGTGCTCGCGGCGGTGGGCGGCGGGGTGGCCGCCGGGACGTTCGGCGGGCTGCGCACGCTGCTGGTCCGGTCCGCGCCGGACGGCCGGGGGAGCGCCCTGGCGCTCGACGTGATCGTGAACCAGGCGTGCCAGGTCGCGGGTCCGGCGCTGGTGGGCGTCGCGGTGGCGGTGTGGAGCGCCGACGCCGCGCTGCTCGTCGTCGCCGCCGCCCTGCTGGTGACGCCGGTCGTCGCGGGCCGGCTGCCCGGGTCGCTGGGGGCGGAGGGCGACGCGGTCGTGCGCGGGTCCGCGCGCGTCGTGCGGGCGATCTGGCCGGCGGTGGTCGTCGTCACGGTCGTGCTCGCGCTCCAGGCGGCGGTCGAGGTGACGCTGCCGAGCCTGCTGGAGCACCGCGGCGCACCGGCGGCATGGGCCGGCGCGGCGCTGTCCGCCCTGGCCGTGTCCAGCATCGCGGGCAGCTTCCTGTACGGCCTGCGCCGCCGGCCGGGGAACGCGCTGCGGCACACCCTGGTGCTCGCGTCGCTGTTCGCGCTGGTCGTGGTGGCGGTCGGGGTGGTGCGCTCGCCCGTGGCCACCGTCGTGCTGGTGGGCTGCGCGGGGTTCTTCCAGGCCGCCGCGAGCACCGCGCGCAGCCTGACCGTCACCGAGGCCCTGCCCGCCGGCTCGTGGTCGGTCGGCTTCTCGGTGCTCTACTCGTTCGCCGCCGTGGGCTTCACGGCGGCGAGCGTGGTGAGCGCGGTGTTCCTGGCCGCGGGCGACGCCGCCGTGTTCTCGACCGCGCTGGGCGTGGGCGCCTGCGCGGTGTTCGCGCTCGTCGGCGCGGTGGAGCGCGGGACCCGCGGCACGTCCTGAGCGCCGCGGGCCCCGGAGCCGGTCACGCCGTGGTGGCGGTGGTGACCAGGGCGGTGCCGCTGGTGGTCCGGCCGGTGATGAACAGGGCCGGCTCGGTCTCCGGCGGGGTGTCGGAGACGTCCAGGTCGCTGCGCGCCGACCCGGAGTTGGAGGCCAGGTCCACCTGCGCCGACACCCCCGGCCGCACGCCCACCCGGACGTCGCCCGAGCCGGTGCCGAGCTGGATCCGGCCGGCCGCGGCGTCGGCCAGCGTGACGTCGCCGCCGCCCGTGCGCACCTGCACGTCGTCCTGCACGGCCCCGAGCCACACGTCGCCGGTGCCGGTGTAGATGACCGTGTTGCCGCCGATCGCCGACACCTCGACGTCACCGCTGCCGGTCTTGGCCCGCAGCCCGCCCGGCATCGGCCCGAGCCGCAGCTTGCCCGAGCCCGAGTTGACCTGGGACGGCGCGTCCGCCTGGTCGGTGGTCACGTCGCCGGTGCCGGTCTGGATCTCCAGCCGCCCGGCCGCGCCGGTCACGGTGACGTCCGCCGAGCCCGTCTTGGCGATCACGTGCGAGCCGAGCGGAGCGCGCACGGTCACGCTCAGCGGCACCGCGCGCAGCGGCAACGCCTTGGACGCGTGCACCTTCAGACGGGCGCCGGACAGCTCGACCCGGGCGTCCCGCACCGCCTCGGCCGGCCCCGACGGCTGGCCGGGCACCGTGCCGAACTGGTTGTTCACCCAGTTCAGCAGCCCGTTCAGGCCGGCGGTCCAGGACTCGCCCGGCGACGGGTCGTGCCTCAGCTCGACGTGCACGCCCGGCTCGTCCACCAGGTGCACCCGCACCCGGCCGGCGACCAGCGCGACGTCGATCTCCGCCACGCCGTCGACGTCGAAGCCCTGCTGCCGCACCACATCGGATTCCATCGGTCCCCCTCCTCAGCCCTGCACCCAGCCGCGGACCCGCGAGGACGACGACGAGTCGCCGCCCGCCTGGTCCTTCGGCGGTCCCCAGTGCTTGTGCCCGCCGCCGCGCCGCCCGCCGACCGCGCCCTGCACGGCCTGCGCGACGAACGTGTTCAACGACATCCCCTGGGCCGCCGCGGCCTGTTCGGCCTTGGCCTTCAGCTCGTCCAGCAGCCGCAGCGTGACGCGCGTGGCGTCACCGGCGGAGGGCCGGGGAACCTCCTGCGGCTCCGGTTCGTGTTCCTCCCGGGCGGTCGTGCCGGTGACGACCACCCGCACGTCCCGTCCGTCCAACCGCACGTCGACGACGGGGCCGTCGAGGGCCGCGGTGACCTCCGCGGCCAGGTCGGACAACGCGTTCATGAGCGCGAGCCGCGCGGCGGGCTCCAGGGCTGCGGACAGCAGGGCCGCGGTGCGCCGGGTGTTGTCGTCCCCGGCGGACGCGGCCGTCGCGAGGTCCTCGCGCAGTGCTGCGATGTACGGCGACAGATCCATGACACCACCATGACGTCAAATCTGACATCAGTCAAGGCGACCGGTGATGTCGCTCATGACGGCACGCGGCAGGGCCGGCGCGACCGGCGGCTTCGGTTAGGGTTCGGGCCATGGCTGAGACGGTGTCGCCGAAGGTGCAGTTGATCGCGAAGACGGAGTTCTTCCCCCCGGACGGCGTCTCGTGGTCCACCGACGCCGACGGCGGCGAGGCGCTCGCCGAGTTCGCCGGCCGCGCGTGCTACCAGTCCTGGACCAAGCCCAACCCGGCCACCGCCACGAACGCGGGCTACATCAAGCACATCATCGAGGTCGGCCACCTCTCGGTGCTGGAGCACGGCTCGGTCAGCTTCTACCTGACCGGCATCTCCCGGTCGCTCACGCACGAGCTGATCCGGCACCGCCACTTCTCGTACTCGCAGCTGTCCCAGCGCTACGTGCCCGAGCGCAACGCCGCCATGGTCGAGCCGGACGTCATCGCAGGCGACCCCGAGCTGCACGAGAAGTTCCTGGCCGCCGCCCAGGCCAGCGTCGACGCCTACAACGAGCTGCTCAAGGGCCTGGAGGAGAAGTTCTCCGACGTGCCCAGCGCCACCCTCCGCCGCAAGCAGGCCCGCCAGGCGGCCCGCGCGATCCTGCCCAACGCCACCGAGACCCGCATCGTGGTGACCGGCAACTACCGGGCGTGGCGCCACTTCATCGCCATGCGCGCCACCGAGCACGCCGACGTGGAGATCCGCGCCCTGGCCGTGGAGTGCCTGCGCCAGCTGCAGAAGGCGGCGGCCAACGTGTTCGCCGACTTCACCATCTCCACGCTGTCCGACGGCACCGAGGTCGCCTCCAGCCCGCTGGTCACCGAGGGCTGAGGACCCGTGAAGCGGCTGATCGTCGACGTCCGGCCGGGGGAGTACGCGATCGTGCGGCTGCCCGCCGACGCGCCGGTCCCGGCCGGGCTGCTCGACGCGCCGGGCCTGGTCTCGGTGACCAGGACGCCGGAGGAGCTGTCGATCGTGTGCCCGGTCGACCACGCGCCGCCCGCCGACGTCGCGCAGCCCGGCTGGCGGTTGCTGACCGTGCGCGGTCCGCTGGAGTTCACCCTCACGGGCATCATGGCCGCCCTGTCGGGCGAGTTGGCCGCGGCGGGCGTGAGCCTGTTCGCGCTGTCCACTTACGACACCGACCACCTGCTCGTGAAGGCCGGCGACCTGGCCAGGGCGGTGCAGGCGCTGCGTGCGTCGGGTCACGAAGTCACGAAACCGTGAAACCGGATCGGGCGACGGACGGTCTGAAGTAGCGTTCCGCCGGTCCGCGGTCGGGTTTCGAGGAGTGACGGTGACTGGTCCGACACAGGGTGTGAGCGCCCAGCCGCGTGTGATCGCGGGCAGGTACACCCTGCTCGCCGAGCTGGGGCGCGGCGGCATGGGCGTCGTCTGGCGGGCCCAGGACAACGTGATCGGCCGCCAGGTCGCCATCAAGGAGCTGCACCTGCCCGACGGCATCGCGCCGGAGGAGCGCCGCG
Source organism: Actinosynnema sp. NPDC004786 (assembly GCF_053601135.1). Classification (NCBI taxonomy): domain Bacteria; kingdom Bacillati; phylum Actinomycetota; class Actinomycetes; order Pseudonocardiales; family Pseudonocardiaceae; genus Actinosynnema; species Actinosynnema sp. NPDC004786. The sequence continues at coordinate 66,633 of NZ_JBSGBG010000014.1, forward strand.
TGCTGGAGGAGCGGGTGCTCCGCGAGGCGCGCACCGCGGGCCGGCTGAACGACCCCGGCGTGGTCACCGTCTTCGACGTGGTCGCCGAGAGCGGCATGACCTACATCGTCATGGAGTTGGTCGAGGCCGCCACGCTGTCCACTTTGATCAGCGCGCACGGCCCGATGCCGCAGGACCGGGTGGTCGCCATGGCGATCCAGGCGCTGTCCGCGCTGGACTCCGCCCACCAGGCCGGGATCGTGCACCGCGACGTCAAGCCCGGCAACCTCATGGTCACGCCGAACGGCCGGGTCAAGCTCACCGACTTCGGCATCGCCCAGGCCGTGGACGACCCGCGCCTGACCACCAGCGGCAGCCTCATCGGCTCGCCCGCCTACATGTCGCCGGAGCGCATCCACGGCCACGAGGCGTCGCCCGCCTCCGACCTGTGGGCGCTGGGCGCGACGCTGTGCTACGCCGTGGAGGGGGTCAACCCCTACGAGCGCTCGACCACCGCGTCCACCCTGCACGCGATCATGAACGAGATGCCCCGGCTGACCAGGGCGCACGGCGTGCTCGGCGCGGTGATCACCGGCCTGCTGATGCCCGACCCGAACGCCCGGCTGACCGGCCCGCAGGCCCGCGCCATGCTGGAGCGCGCGGTGGCCCAGCCGACGCCGCCCACCGGGTTCGGCGCGCCGCTGCGGCAGACCATGCACTACACCGCTCCGACCGCCGTGCGGAAGCCGTGGCTGAAGGGCGTGCTGATCACCGGGGGCGCGCTGGCGGCGGTCGCGCTGCTGGTCGCGGGCGTGTTCCTCGGCCGGTGGCTGTTCACCGACCAGCCGCCCGCCGCCATGGCCGAGACGGTCACCTACGGCCCCGGCGGCACGATCGAGCCGTCCCAGTTCAAGCCGGGCAGCGGGCAGTGCGGCGACAACCTGGTCGACCCCAACGCCACGGTCAACTACACCGACTGCGACGAGCCGCACCGGACCGAGGTCTTCGCGGCGGCGGAGCCGTTCGGGTCGGACAAGATGCCCTACCCCGGCGACGAGTGGCTCCGCAACTACGCCGAGGACTTCTGCACCATGCACTTCATGTCCGACCGGGTGCCGGTCGAGGACAAGGAGTCGCTGTTCCGCTACGCCGCGGTCGTGCCCACCGCCGGCGTGTGGGCCGAGGACCCGGCGTCGTCCTCCTCGTCGTCGGACAAGCGCTACCGCGACGTCGTGTGCGTGCTGTGGAACAAGGATGGCACGGCCCTGAAGGACCAGGTGTACGCCAAGTAACGTGGTGCCATGGGCGTCGCGCAGGACGAACGCAGGCTGCTGACCGAGCTGTTCGCCGAGGTGGGACCGGACGCGCCCACGCTGTGCGACCCGTGGCGCACGCGTGACCTGGCCGCGCACCTGGTGCTGCGCGAACGGCGTCCGGACGCGGCGGCGGGCATCCTGCTCAAGCCGCTCGCCGGGCACACCCGCCGCGTCCAGGACGCCTACGCCGCCCGGCCCTGGGACGAGCTGGTCGAGCTGGTCCGGGTCGGCCCGCCACGCCTCTCGCCGCAGGCCCTCGCGGACGAGCTGGTGAACGCCGTCGAGTTCTTCGTGCACCACGAGGACGTGCGCCGGGCGCGGGACGGCTGGGAGCCGCGTTCACCCGATCCGGTACGGGACGCGGTGCTGTGGCGGAGGCTCGCGCCGACCGCCCGGCTGATGTACCGCAAGAGCCCGGTCGGGGTGGTGCTGCGCCGCCCGGACGGCGAGGCGGTCGTGGCCAGGCGTGGCGCGAACCCCGTGGTGCTGACCGGGCAGGTCTCGGAATTGCTGGTGCACGTCTTCGGCCGGTCCGCCGCACGGGTGGAGTACGACGGCGAGGAGGACGCCGTGCGGCTGGTGCGCGGCCTCGACCGGAGCATGTAGTCGCAGCTTGCCGAGGGTGACGCGGTAGATTTCCGGCCATGACCGGAAGTCCTACCGCCTCGCCCGGCCGACCCTTCGGCCGCGTGCTCACCGCCATGGTCACCCCGTTCGACGCCGAGGGGGCGGTGGACCTGGGCAAGGCGCAGCGGCTCGCCGAGCACCTGGTCGAGCTGGGCAACGACGGTCTCGTGGTCAACGGCACCACCGGCGAGAGCCCCACCACCAGCGACGCCGAGAAGGCCGACCTGGTCCGCGCCGTGGTCGAGGCGGTCGGCGACCGCGCGACCGTGGTCAGCGGCGCGGGCACGTACGACACCGCGCACAGCGTGCACCTGGCCAAGCAGGCCGAGGCGGCGGGCGCGCACGGGCTGCTCCTGGTCACCCCGTACTACTCGCGGCCCACCCAGGAGGGCGTCCGCGCGCACTTCACCACCGTGGCCGACCAGGTCGGCGTGCCCGTGATGCTGTACGACATCCCGCCGCGCACCGTCATCCCCATCGAGGTGGACACGCTGCTGCGGCTGGCGGAGCACCCGCGCATCGTCGCGGTGAAGGACGCCAAGGGCGACCTGCTCGCGGGCAGCAAGGTCATCGCGGCCACGGACCTGGCCTACTACTCCGGTGACGACCCGCTGAACCTGCCGTGGCTGTCGGTCGGCGCGGTGGGCTTCGTCAGCGTCATCTCGCACATCGCCGCCGACCGGCTGCGCGACCTGCTCGACGCGTTCGAGTCCGGCGACGTCGCCGGCGCGACCGCGATCCACCAGTCGCTGCTGCCGCTGCTGCGGCCCTTCAGCCGGATGCCCGGCGTCACCTACGCCAAGACCGCGCTGCGTTTGCGCGGCCTGGACGTGGGGGATCCGAGGCTGCCACTGGTACCCGCATCAACCGAGGACATCGAGGCCGTCGAGGCCGAATTGGGAGTCAACGCGTGATCAACCCGAGCTCACCCCCGCCCGCACTGCCCGACGGAGGTCTGCGCGTCGTCGCACTGGGCGGCATCGGCGAGGTCGGCCGCAACATGACGGTGTTCGAGCACGCCGGCCGGCTGCTCGTCGTGGACTGCGGCGTCCTGTTCCCGGAGGACGACCAGCCCGGCGTCGACCTGATCCTGCCGGACTTCCGGGCCATCGAGGACCGGCTGGACGACATCGAGGCGCTCGTGCTCACCCACGGGCACGAGGACCACATCGGCGCGGTGCCGTTCCTGCTCAAGCTGCGCCCCGACCTGCCGGTGGTCGGCTCCCGGTTCACCCTGGCGCTGCTCGCGGCCAAGTGCAAGGAGCACCGCCAGACGCCGAAGCTGATGGAGATCACCGACGGCGAGCGGCGCGCGTTCGGGCCGTACGAGCTGGAGTTCTTCGCGGTCAACCACTCCATCCCGGACGCGGTCGCGGTCGCGATCCGGACGGCGGCCGGCCTGGTGCTGCACACCGGCGACATCAAGCTCGACCAGCTCCCGCTGGACGGCAGGCTGACCGACCTGGCCGGGTTCTCCCGGCTCGGCGACGAGGGCGTCGACCTGTTCCTGGTGGACTCCACCAACGCCGAGGTGCCGGGGTTCGTCGCGCCGGAGCGCGAGATCGGGCCGGTGCTGGAGAACGTCGTCCGCAAGGCCAACCAGCGGGTGATCGTGGCCTGCTTCGCCTCCCACGTGCACCGCGTGCAGCAGGTGCTGGACGTGGCCGTGCAGTACGGCCGGCGGGTCGCGCTGGTGGGCCGGTCGATGGTGCGCAACATGGGCATCGCGGCCGAGCTGGGCTACCTCAACGTGCCGGACGGGTTGTTCGTGGACCTCAACGAGGCCATGGACATGCCCGAGGACCAGGTCCTCTTCGTCTCCACCGGGTCGCAGGGCGAGCCGCTGTCGGCGTTGTCGCGCATGGCGCGCGGCGAGCACCGGCAGATCTCGATCCGGGCGGGCGACACGATCGTGCTGGCGTCGTCGCTGATCCCGGGCAACGAGAACGCGGTGTTCGGCGTGGTCAACGGCCTGGCGCGGCTCGGCGCGACGGTGGTGCACCAGGGCAACGCCAAGGTGCACGTGTCCGGCCACTCGCCGGCCGGCGAGCTGCTGTTCCTCTACAACGCCGTGCGACCGTCGAACGTGATGCCGGTGCACGGCGAGTGGCGGCACCTGCGGGCGAACGCGGCGCTGGCCGTGGCCACGGGCGTGAACCCCGACCGGGTCGTCATCGCCGAGGACGGCGTGGTGGTGGACCTGGTCGACGGCAAGGCCGCGATCAGCGGCAAGGTCGAGGTGGGCCACGTCTACGTCGACGGCCTGTCCGTCGGCGACGTCGGCGAGTCCACGCTGTCCGACCGGCTCGTGCTGGGCGAGGGCGGGTTCATCGCGATCACCGTGGCCGTCGACTCCAGCTCCGGCCGGGCGGTCGCGCCGCCGACCGTGTCCGGCCGCGGTTTCTCCGACGACCCGAAGGCGCTGGACCAGGCGATCTCGTTGGTGGAGATGGAGCTGTCCCGCACCGAGGCCGAGGGGATCACCGACTCGCACCGCATCGCCCAGGCCGTGCGCCGGGTGGTGGGCCGCTGGGTCGCCGAGACCTACCGCCGCCGGCCGATGATCGTGCCCACCATCATCCCCGTGGACTGACCGCCCGTGCGCGGGGTGGAGAGGACGTGACGTGGCCGAGGTGCTGCTGTTCCACCACGCGCACGGGTTGACGCCCGGTGTCGCGGCCTTCGCCGAGCAGTTGGCGGAGGCCGGGCACACCGTGCACGTGCCGGACCTGTTCGAGGGACAGGTCTTCGTCGACCTGGGCGACGGCCTGGACTACGCGGAGCGGGTCGGGTACGGCACGATCGCCGGACGCGGCCTCCAGGCGGCCGAAGGGCTGCGCGGCGACGTCGTCTACGCCGGGTTCTCGCTCGGCGTGCTGCCCGCGCAGATGCTGGCCCAGACCAAGCCCGGCGCGGCCGGCGCGCTGCTGTTCAGCGCGTGCGTGCCGGTGTCGGAGTTCGGGTCCGCGTGGCCCGCCACCGTGCCCGTGCAGGTGCACGCCATGGCGGGCGACGAGCTGTTCGTGGACGACGGCGACATCGACGCGGCGCGTGCGCTGGTCGCGGGCGCGGCGGACGGCGAGCTGTTCCTCTACCCCGGCGACCGGCACCTGTTCGCCGACCCCAGCCTGTCGTCCTACGACGAGGTGGCCGCCGTGCTGCTGATGGAACGCGTGCTGGCGTTCCTGAACTAGCCGCCGGCCCGGGGTTCGGTACCACCGGTACACACCTGATCCCTTGGGGTGGAATCGGCCCGACCGGCTGGAAACCGCAGGTCAGGCGGCCCTAGCGTGCCCGCATGGAGTCACGCATGTCGAACGCGCTCAGCCGGGAGCTGGGTGACGCCCTCCGCCAGGCCCGTCGCCGGTCGCGGGTGAAGACCGGGACGTTGATCGAGGAGTTGGGCTGGTCCGCGGGCAAGCTCTCGAAGCTGGAGGGCGGGACGCGCGGCACCAGCCCGACGGACATCGCCCGGTTCGTCGGGCACCTCCGCGCCGAGCCCGACACCTTCGAGCGCATCATGGCGCTGGCGCACGAACCTCCGACGGGCCACTACGTCCGCCCGCACGGCGTCGCGATGCCGGACAGCCTGCGCATCCTGATCATCCACGAGCAGGCCGCCAAGACGATCTGCTGCTACCAGAACCTGTTCATGCCGGGTCTGTTGCAGACTGCCGAGTACGCGCGCTCGCTGATGACCACGGCGAACGCCGACGAGGCCGTCGCGAACCGAATGGAGCGGCAGAGGATCTTCGACCGGCCGGGAGCGCCCAAGGGCCGCTTCTTCATCCACGAAGCCGTCCTGCACAACATGGTCGGTGGCCCTCAGGTGATGTACGAACAGCTACTGCAATTGCTGTTCCGAGGCGGTGTGCGGCTGATCCCGCTGTCGACCTCCATGCCGGTGTCGTTGCGCACGGCTTTCACCTTCATGACGTTCGAGGACTACCTCCCCGTGACCTACGTCGAGCACGGCTCGGAGTCCTTGTTCCTGGACACCGCCGAAGCCACCCGGGCGTATCTGATGTGCTGCAACGACCTCGCACGGGTCGCACTCACTGAGGAACAATCGCGGTCGGCGTTCGCCAGGTGGGCGGACCGATACGACCGGCTCCGGGAGGCCAAAGGTGCGGCTGGAGGAAGCGAAGTGGCGTAAGAGCAGCTACAGCGCCAACGAGGGCACGGATTGCGTCGAGGTGGTGGTCGCGTCCGAGGCCGTGGGCGTGCGGGACTCCAAGAACACCACTCCGCGGTTGGTGTTCAGCCCTGCCGCGTGGCGCGCCTTCCTCGATCGCCTGTAGGCCGGTGGCGCGGTCGTCGGGGACGACCGCGCCGGCCTCAGCCCGACGTCGGCCGCCACGGGCTCCTGCCCGTCGTCGGCCGCGTGGGGTCGTGGAACTTCGGCAGGTCCGGCTCGTCGGGCCGCAGCGGCACCAGGCCCTCGGTGATCGCGCGCATGATCCGCTCGTGCGCCCGCCGCGCGTCGCCGGGCCTGCCGTCCGCCAGCCCGGACAGGTCGACCGGCTTGCCGAAGTGCACCTTGAACGTCGGCCGCCGCCGCAGCCCGCGCACGTAGGACGTGAGGTAGGGCTTGAAGTCCTGCCACCCGCTCACCCGCGTGTTGCCCCAGTAGACGGCTTCGTGCGCGCCCCACTGGCTCACCGGCACCACCGGGATGTCGCCGCTGAGCGCGAGCCTGGCCGCGCCGGTCTTGCCCCGTTCCGGCCACAGCCCGGGGTCCAGGCTGATCCGGCCCTCCGGGTACATGGCGATGGGGTCGCCGCCGCGTTGGAGGGCTTCGACGGTGCGGTGGTAGGCGTCGCCGACGTCCGCCGCCGCGCGGTCCACCCGTAGGTGGCCGGACGCCCGCAGCGCGGGACCCATGATCGGCGCGTCGAGCAGCCCTCCCGCGAGCAGGAAGCGCGGCGCGACACCGATCCTGCGGCACGCCGCGATCAGCACGAACGGGTCGAGGTTGCCGATGTGGTTGGACGCGAGCAGCAGTGGACGTCCCCGGAGGTCCGCCGGGATGTCGCCGGTGACTTCGAGTCGTCCGCTGAGACCGACGAACCCTCGGTCGACGGTGGTCAGCACGCGCCACAGCAGTGGTGTGGGCACGCGCGCAGGCTACGGCGTGTCGAGGTGTCGGCGCACCGGGTTCGGGGCAACCATGGGCGTCGGGCCGCGCACGTCACGTCCCGCCGTGAGCGTTGGGGCTGCTGGGGCGGGAGGGACTACCGTATACACCATGGCCGGCCGAACTGGGACCTCGCGCAAGGGCACGACCCGCCGCTCCGGATCCGGGTCGAAGCCGCGGTCCGGCGGGTCCCGCGCCGGGGCGGCGCGACCGGCGGCCAAGCGGTCGCCTGCCAGACGCGCGCCCGCGAAGCGGTCCTCCGGTTCCGTCGGCCGGGTCTGGGGCGTGCTCGGCCGCGGCGTCGGCTCGGTCGTCCGGGCGGTCGGCCGCGGCAAGGAGCTGGACCCCGCGCACCGCCGCGACGGCCTGGCGCTGCTGCTCATCTCGGTCGCCGTGATCACCGCCGCGGGCGTGTGGTGGCAGGCCGGCGGACCGGTCGGCCAGTGGGTCGACGTCGCCGTCCGCAGCTCCGTCGGCGGCCCCGCGGTGATCGTGCCCGTGGTGCTGCTGGCGATCGGCGTGACGCTGATGCGCACCGACCCCAATCCGGAGGCGCGGCCACGCCTGGTGATCGGCGCGATCCTGGTGGCCGTCGGCTTCCTCGGCGTGTTCCACCTCGCGGGCGGCCTGCCGATGGACCCGGTCGCCCGCCGCGACGCGGGCGGCGCGCTCGGCTACCTCTCCGGCGGGTTCCTCGCCCAGGGCCTCACGCCGTGGGTCGCCGGCCCGCTGCTGGTGCTGATCTTCGGGTACGGCGTGCTGCTGCTGGTGCACGTGCCGGTCCGCGAGGTGCCCGCGCGGCTCGGCGGTCTGCTGCACCGCAGGTCCGACCGGGTCGAGGGGTTCGGCGTCGAGGAGGACGGCGAGCCGGTGGCCGAGGTCGAGGAGAAGCCGGTCAAGCTGCGCCGCCCGTCCCGCAGCCGCCGCCAGGCCGCGACCGCGCCCGACGCCGACGAGCAGCCCGAGCTGCCGCTGGACGAGGAGCCGCCGCCCCCGCCGCCCCCGGTCAGGCCGACGCCCAAGCCGAAGGCGACCCCGGAGACCCCGAAGACGGCCGCGATCGCCGTGCGCGCGGTCGAGGGCGACTACCGCCTGCCGCCGCCGACCATCCTCAAGGACGGCGACGCGCCGAAGGCCCGCAGCAAGGCCAACGACCTCATGATCGAGGCCATCTCCGGCGTGCTCGACCAGTTCTCCATCGACGCGCAGGTCACCGGCTTCACCCGCGGCCCGACGGTCACCCGGTACGAGGTCGAGCTGGGACCCGGCGTGAAGGTCGAGAAGATCACCGCGCTGACCAAGAACATCGCCTACGCGGTGGCCACGGACAACGTGCGGCTGCTCGCGCCCATCCCCGGCAAGTCCGCGGTCGGCATCGAGGTGCCCAACAGCGACCGCGAGATGGTGCGGCTGGGCGACGTGCTCCGCTCGCCGTCCACGGTCAAGGACAACCACCCCATGGTCATCGGGCTGGGCAAGGACATCGAGGGCCACTTCGTCACCGCGAACCTGACCAAGATGCCGCACCTGCTGGTCGCGGGCTCCACGGGTTCCGGCAAGTCGAGCTTCGTCAACTCGATGCTCGTCTCGCTGCTGGCCAGGGCGACGCCGGACGAGGTCCGGATGATCCTGATCGACCCGAAGATGGTCGAGCTGACGCCGTACGAGGGCATCCCGCACCTGATCACGCCCATCATCACCCAGCCGAAGAAGGCCGCCGCCGCGCTGGCCTGGCTGGTCGAGGAGATGGAGCAGCGGTACCAGGACATGCAGGTCAACCGGGTGCGGCACATCGACGACTTCAACCGGAAGGTGCGGTCGGGCGAGATCACCGCGCCGCCCGGCAGCGAACGCGAGTACCGGCCGTACCCCTACATCATGGCGATCGTGGACGAGCTGGCCGACCTGATGATGACCGCGCCGCGCGACGTCGAGGACGCCATCGTCCGGATCACGCAGAAGGCGCGTGCGGCGGGCATCCACCTGGTGCTGGCGACCCAGAGGCCCTCGGTGGACGTGGTGACGGGCCTGATCAAGACGAACGTGCCGTCGCGGCTGGCGTTCGCCACGTCGTCGCTCACCGACTCCCGCGTCATCCTGGACCAGCCGGGCGCGGAGAAGCTGATCGGCATGGGCGACGGCCTGTACCTGCCGATGGGCGCGTCGAAGCCGGTGCGCATCCAGGGCGCGTACGTCGGGGACGACGAGATCGCCGAGATCGTCAACTACACCAAGGACCAGGCGCAGCCCGAGTACACCGACGGCGTGACGGCGGCGAAGGCGGGCGAGAAGAAGGAGATCGACGCCGACATCGGCGACGACCTGGAGCTGCTGATCCAGGCGGCCGAGCTGATCGTCACCTCCCAGTTCGGCTCGACGTCCATGCTCCAGCGCAAGCTGCGGGTCGGGTTCGCCAAGGCGGGCCGGCTCATGGACCTGCTGGAGACGCGTGGCGTGGTGGGGCCGTCGGAGGGCTCGAAGGCCCGCGAGGTGCTGATCAAACCGGACGAGCTGGATTCCGTGGTCTACCTCATCCGCGGCGGCTCCGGGCCGGACGACGAGCCGGAGGACTGAGCCCGCCTCGGTTCCCGGGCGGGTTCGACGTCGAATTCCGGTCGAACATTCCGGTCGAACGGATCGAATTGTCGTATTCACGCCACGCGTTTGACCGGACGTGAAGCGAGCTGCGATAGTTTTTCTTCTCCGCCGCTCCCGACAGATCATCCGGACGCCTTCCGCCGAAGCGTCGAAGCGCTTCGACAGAGGGTGCGACGACGTGGGCAACGATGCCCGGGAAGAAGCGCCATGAAGAGGATGCGTTCAGCCGCTCTCGCGATCGCCCTGGTGGGGTCCCTGCTCGGTGCCACCGGGGTGGCTCAGGCCGCCACCTGGTCGTCCAGCGACCAGTGGGCGACCTGGTCGAACGGCGGGTACACGGTCCGCAACAACATCTGGGGCTCCGGAGCCGGGTTCCAGTCGATCTGGGCGAACTCCTACAGCAACTGGGGCGTGTGGGCGAACCACCCGAACACCGGCGGCGTGAAGTCGTACCCGCACTCGGCGAAGATGGTCAACCGCAAGCTCAGTTCGCTGAGCCGGCTTTCCAGTTCGTTCAACGTGACCCGGCCGGGGGCGGGCGCGTATGCGACGACATATGACATCTGGGCCGACAACCACGCGTACGAGATCATGATCTGGATGAACAAGCAGGGCGCGGTCGGCCCGATCGGGTCGAGGCAGACGACGGTGTCCGTCGGCGGCCACACCTGGGACGTGTACCGCGGTTCGAACGGCTCCAACGCCGTGTTCTCGTTCGTGCGGACGAGCAACACCGACGCCGGCACGGTCGACGTGCTCGCGGTGCTGAAGTGGATCGGGTCGCGCGGCTGGTACGGCGACGTGACCGTCGGCGACGTGCAGTTCGGGTTCGAGATCACGTCGTCGTCGGGCGGCATGGACTTCCGGTCGAACAGCTTCTCGATCACGACCTGACCGCGCCGCCCGTCCCGCCGACCCGGCCGCACCGGGCCGGTGGGACGGGCCGGGGCGTCAGCTCGCGCCGAACTCGCGCACCGCCTGGTAGTACAGGTCGGCCGTGCGGTTGCAGGTCCAGTTGCCCGCGCACTGGTTGTAGAGGTCCGACTTGAACTTGTTGTCGATCGTCAGCCGGGTGGACTCGGTGAACCGGCCCTGCCGCTTGTAGTTGCGGTAGCCGAAGTCGTGCCGGTGGCACGCCGGCAGGAACTTGAACCCGAACGGGTTGTCCGGCGACCACGAGCAGCCGTCCGACGACCAGTCGAGCTGGTCGCTGTACGGCCGCTGCGCGCGCAGCGAGCTGAACTGCGACAGGGTCTTGCTGAAGAGGTAGTCGTCGGTCACGGCGGGCGCGTTGATGGCCGCCTGGCCGACGCCGGCGCCGGCCAGCAGGGCGAGCGAGGCGACCACGACGGCGAACGCGTTGCGCAGGGATTTCGCGAGCACTGTTCTTCCCCTCGGTATTCGGGTTTGAGGGGTTCTTACCGGCGGGGGATCGACGCCCGACAGCCCCGATCGGCTCATACCGCGGCAACGACGGGTGAACGTTGAGCGGACCGCGACCGACCGCACGGGCCGGCGTCGGGGTTCCCGCAGCGCCAAGGGGTGCGCCGACGGCCGCGCGCCCCCCGAGCCGCCGCTGCGCCACCCGGGGGCAGACCGGCTGCGCCACCCCGCCCACCGCGACCGGGCCCGATCGCCCACCGCGTTGCCCGATCCCGGGCAACGCCGGCTCGTCCGCCGAGGCGATCCCGTGCGTCACCCGCCACTTCGCGCAGCCGCACCCCGGTCCACATCGGACCTACGCGCCCGGGGCGCACCCCCGTCGGCGGTAGTACTCCGACACCCACGGCCCGACCAGGCCGACCGCCATCAGGTACCCGAACGCCACCAGGGCCACCACCGGGCCGACCGCCGCGGCCACCGGCGGCACCACCAGCGATTCCACGACGAACACCAGCACCCAGAACAGCAGCCGCTTCACGCCGGACCGCAGCGGGTGCCTGCCGATCGAGCGGTCGTACCGGTATCCGGCGCGCAGGGTCGCCAGCGCGCCCACGAGTGCGATCACGGCGTCCCCCTCCGCCCGCCGCGGGCGACCGGACGCCTCCGCGCGCCGCCGGGGTGGTCGAGCGGGCGAGCCGAACCCCTCAGCACCGGCTCGGACCGCTCGACCGACACCCCCGCCCCGACGTCGGGCACGAGCGCGTTCACCGGACAGGCTCGTCGTGGTCGTCGCCCCGGTCGAGGAACCGCCGGATCGCCGGCTCGTCGGGGAACTCGTCCTCGTCGGTCTCGATGAGACGTTCCGCGATGGGCACCGGTTCCTCCACCCAGGCGGGCCGGAAGTCGTCGCCGGGCAGCAGTTGGTGGCGGCGGGCGAACTCCTCGGCGGCGTCGCGGATCGACTCGCGCAGCGTGCCGATGACCACCGTCTCGGCCGTGTAGGTCAGCTCCACGAGCAGCGCGCGCATCCGGTCGAGCTGGTCCTCCTGGTCGGCGTTGTCCGCCAGCTGCGGCCACAGCCTGCGCTCGAACACCTCCACGAAGTCCGCCGCGATGCCGTCGGTGGCCTGGCGGAGGTTCGCGAACTTGTCGAGCACGTCGTCGCTGGGCACGCTCAGCGCGGCGAGGCGGTTGCCCGCCTCCAGGGCCCACCGGCGCACGTGCGGCCAGCCGCGCCGCCAGCGGACCAGGCCGAGCTGCACGGCGCGGCGCAGCACGCGCGGGCGCACGTCGCCCAGCGGCACCAGGCGGCTGATGTCGCGGACCTTGATCCGGACCCAGTCGTCAGGCCCTTCCTCGTCGCCGACCCCGAGCACCGCCGCGACGCTCGCGCCCTTCTCCCGCGCCCGGACCAGCTCGGCGATGGCGGGCAGCGAGAAGCCGCGGGCCTGGAGGCGTTGGACCAGGGCGAGGCGCTCCACGTGGGAGGCGTCGTAGTAGGCGACGCGGCCCTGCCTGCGGGGCGCGTGCAGCACGCCCTTGGTCTGGTACATGCGGATCGTGCTGCCGGGCAGGCCCACCCGGACCGCCAGCTCGTCGACCGTCAACTGCTCCTGCGCCTGCTCCACGCCACCGATCGTGACGGGTCGGTGTTCGTTGAGTCAAGACTCTTCGAGTTTTCACTCGAAGAGTTACAGGTGGAGCAGCATGCGCGAGTTGCCCAGGGTGTTCGGCTTGACGTACGAGAGGTCGAGGAACTCCGCCACGCCCTCGTCGGCCGACCGCATGATCTCCTCGTACACCTCGGGGGACACCGGCGTGCCGTCGATCTCCACGAAGCCGTGCCGACCGAAGAACTCGGTCTCGAAGGTCAACACGAACAACCGCTCCAGTTGCAGCTCGCGGGCCGTCTCGATCAACCGGCTGACGATGCGGTGCCCGATGCCCCGCCCCAACGCCGAGGGCGTCACCGCGACCGTGCGGATCTCGGCCAGGTCCTCCCACAGCACGTGCAGCGCGCCGCAGCCGAGCACCACGCCGTCCTCCTCGGCGACCCAGAACTCCTGGATGTCCTCGAAGAGCGTGACGAGCGGCTTGGCCAGCAGCACCTTGCCGGCGTAGGCGTCGATGAGCGCCTTCATGGCTCTCACGTCACCGGTGCGGGCGCGCCGCACGTTGATCGGGTCGTTCACGGTGCAAACGTATGCCCAGCCTCCCCACGCCGAGCACTCAGGTGAGCCGCGTCATGCGGGCCCGTCGTGACGCGGCCCGTGTCGGCGAGTGGCGAGGGCGTCGGCGTCGTTTGCGTGCACACAACCCGAGGTGTGTCGACACAACTTCGGGGGGCAAATCGGAACTGCACTCCAATGGGTCAATGTGGCGCGCCGTCGCATTGGCTGCCTACAGGACCCGTGGGCATCTCCTCGGCGAGGGGGCAAATACGAGCAGTCTTCATTTGCCTCCCCCTTTGCGGCCGCAGAGGGCTGGACCGTGGTCCTGGTCCGGTGCCACCATGGCCGGTCTCCGCGGACTGGCACCGCGCCTGGCGGCCCCGGTGGCGGGCTTCCGCCGCGGAGAGGCGCGGTAACCGGGTCCGACCCCGGTCCCGGCGCATTCCGAATGCCGTCGCTCGCCGCGGTCCGGGCCCGTCCGGGTGTGAATCGGCCTCAGCGCCGGAATTCCGTTGCCGTCGCGATTCGTCCGCCCCGACGGGAATCGCGGAGCGGTGGCCCGCCGATTTCGGGCCGACCACCCGCGGCCGAACGCACCGCGCCGGGACGACCACCCGCCGACACCCGGCCCGACTCCCGTGCGTCGATCCCCGAGGCGCGAGGCGGGCGGGCGAAGGGTGGGGGCGGCCGCGCCGGTTACGCTGAGCACCGTGTCTTCCCCCACCACGTCCAAGCGCGTCGCCATGCTGACCCTCGGGTGCGCCCGCAACGAAGTCGACTCCGAAGAACTCGCCGGCCGCCTCACCGCCGGCGGTTGGGAGCTGGTCGACGACGAAGCCGACGTGGTCGTGGTCAACACGTGCGGCTTCGTGGAGTCGGCCAAGAAGGACTCCGTGGACACCCTCCTCGCCGCCGCCGACAGCGGCGCGAAGGTGGTCGCGGTCGGGTGCATGGCGGAGCGCTACGGCGCCGAGCTGGCCGACAGCCTGCCCGAGGCGCACGCCGTGCTCGGGTTCGACCACTACGCCGACCTCGCCGACCGCCTGGACGACGTCCTCGCCGGCCAGGCCATCGCGTCGCACCAGCCGGTCGACCGCCGCACCCTCCTCCCGCTCACCCCGGTCCAGCGGCCGGCCGCGGTCGAGGAGGTGCAGGTGCCCGGGCACGGCTGGGGCCCGCGCGTGCTGCGCACCCGCCTCGCGGACACGCCCGTCGCGCCGCTGAAGATCGCCTCCGGCTGCGACCGGCGGTGCGCGTTCTGCGCCATCCCGTCGTTCCGCGGCGCGTTCGTGTCCCGCCACCCGGACGAGGTGGTGGCCGAGGCGATGTGGCTGGCCGAGCAGGGCGTGCGCGAGGTGTTCCTGGTCTCCGAGAACTCCACCTCCTACGCCAAGGACCTGCCCCGCGAGCTGGGCGGCCTGGAGCGGCTGCTCGCGCGGCTCGCCGCGGTGCCCGGCATCGACCGCGTCCGCGTGTCGTACCTCCAGCCCGCGGAGACCAAGCCGAGCCTGGTCAAGGCCATCGCCACCACCGAGGGCGTCGCCGACTACTTCGACATGTCCTTCCAGCACTCCAGCGAGCCCGTGCTGCGCCGGATGCGCCGGTTCGGCTCCACCGAGTCCTTCCTCGGCCTCGTCGAGCAGATCCGCTCCCACGCGCCGCGCGCGGGCATCCGCAGCAACGTCATCGTCGGCTTCCCCGGCGAGACCGAGGAGGACGTGGCCGAGCTGGAGCGCTTCCTCACCGCCGCCCGCCTGGACGCGGTGGGCGTGTTCGGCTACTCCGACGAGGACGGCACCGAGGCCGAGGGCCTGCCGGGCAAGCTGGACGCCGACACCATCGCCGAACGCGTCGCCCGCGTGTCGAACCTGGTCGAGGAGCTGACCGCGCAGCGCGCGGAGGAGCGCGTCGGCGACGAGGTCGTCGTCCTGGTCGAGACCGCGGAGGACGACGAGAACGACTGCGTCGGCCGGGCCGCCCACCAGGCGCCCGAGGTGGACGGCGAGTGCGTGATCACCAACGCCGACGGCCTGCGGGTCGGCGACCTGGTGCGCTGCCGGGTCGACGCGTCCGAGGGCGTCGACCTGGTCGTCTCCGCGATCGAGGTGCTCCCGAGGTGACCGAACCCGCGCGCGTGCCGGTGCTGAACATCGCCAACGTGCTGACGATGTCCCGGCTGGTGCTCGTGCCGGTGTTCCTCTACCTGCTGTTCGCCGAGGGCGGCCACCAGCCGTGGTGGCGGCTGGCCGCCTTCGGCGTGTTCGCCGTGGCGTCGGTCACCGACCACGTCGACGGCAACCTGGCCCGCAAGCTGGGCCTGATCACCGACTTCGGCAAGATCGCCGACCCGATCGCGGACAAGGCGCTGACCGGCGCCGCGCTGGTGGGCCTGAGCCTGCTGGGTGAGCTGCCGTGGTGGGTGACGGTCGTCATCGCCGTGCGCGAGCTGGGCGTCACGCTGCTGCGCTTCTGGGTCATCCGGCACGGCGTGATCCCGGCCAGCCGCGGCGGCAAGGCCAAGACGCTCGTGCAGATCGTGGCCATCGGCCTGTACCTGCTGCCGCTGCCGCCCTGGCTGGACCTGCTCCCGGTGGTCACCATGGGCGCGGCCGTGGTGCTGACCGTCGTCACGGGCGTCGACTACGTGATCCGCGCCTTCCGGCTGCGGGCCCGCGGCAAGCGCGCGGTGGCCGGGGCGTGACCGCCGCCGACGTCGTCCGGGCGCTCCGGGACCGCGGCGAGACCGTCGCCGCGGCCGAGTCGCTGACCGCCGGCCTGGTGACCGCCGAGCTGGCCTCCGTGCCCGGCGCCAGCGCCGTGGTGCGCGGCGGTCTCGTCGTCTACGCCACGGACCTCAAGCACACGCTCGCGGGCGTGGACGCCGCCCTGCTGGCCGAGCACGGCGCGGTGCACCCCGAGGTGGCCCGGCAGCTCGCCGAGGGCGCACGCGCCCGCTGCGGCGCGACGTGGGGCCTCGGGCTGACCGGGGTGGCGGGCCCGGACCCGCAGGACGGGGTGGCGCCGGGCACGGTGCACGTCGGTTTGTCCGGTCCGTCCGTTTCGGTCGTGCGCACGCTCACTCTGGGTGGTGGCCGTGACGAAGTCCGCAAGAGTTCGACGGTCGCGGCCCTGGATCTCCTGCTGGACCACCTCAAGATCCCCGTCGAGTGACGTGAGCAGGGCGTTCCCCCTCATCGCCGACCACGCACGCGGGAACTTACCCGGCAGTTCACTCGTTCGCCCTTGGCGGACGTGTCGGGAAGTCACTGCCCGTCGACGGGACGGGTCGGTAACGTGGTGGCACGGCCGGCCGGAAGGAGGCGCGCGATGACCGTGCTGCTACGCGAGGCGATCGGTGATCGGCTCCGCCATGCCCGCACCACCCAACGCCGCACGCTGCGCGAGGTCTCCAGGACCGCCCGCGTCAGCCTGGGGTACCTCTCCGAGGTGGAGCGTGGCCGCAAGGAGGCGTCCAGCGAGCTGTTGGCCGCGATCTGCGAAGCGCTGGACCTGCCCCTGTCGGAGCTGCTGCACCTGGTCGCCTCGGACATCGGCGCGGTCCAGCAGCCCGTGCCCACGCCTGCCGAGCTGGCCGAGCGCAGCACCGCGCCCGCCGCGGCGGCGGGCCTGGAGGGCGGCAGCCTGGTGCCCGCGGTGATCGGCAACGACCTGTCCGACCTGCGGCTTCAGCCCGTGCTCACGCACCGGCTCTCGACCTCGATCAGCAAGCCGCGCGACGCGGTGGTGGCGGCGTAACCCCAGTTCACCCGTGCCAGAGCCGAGCCGGTCCGACCGGCTCGGCTCTCCGCGCTTGCAACGACTTGGCAACCCGGTGTGGGGTCGCCGCGTCCACCGGGGGCGCGCGGGGCAGGATGACCATGCCGACGAAAGTCGGGGGTGACTCAGGGTGAACCCGGAGATCTCCCCGGGTCGGTGGAAGCAGCGCGGGACAACTGACACGATGGAACCAACACCGGCACCGGGTCGTTGCCAATCACGAGCGCGAGCCAGGGAAGTGCGGAGAAGGCAGGCGTAGGAGATGGCCAACCCTTTCGTGAAGGCATGGAAGTACTTCATGGCGGCTTTCTCGTCGAAAATCGACGAGCACGCCGACCCGAAGGTGCAGATCCAGCAGGCCATCGAGGAGGCTCAGCGGCAACACCAGGCGCTGTCCCAGCAGGCCGCCGCGGTGATCGGCAACCAGCGCCAGCTCGAGATGAAGCTCAACCGCCAGCTCGGTGAGGTGGAGAAGCTCCAGGCATCCGCACGCCAGGCGCTCGTGCTCGCCGACGAGGCGCGGGCCAAGGGCGACGAGCAGCGCGCGACGCAGTTCGAGAACGCCGCGCAGGGCTTCGCCACCCAGCTGGTGACCGCCGAGCAGAGCATCGAGGACCTCAAGACCCTGCACGACCAGGCGTTGCAGGCCGCGACCCAGGCCAAGCAGGCCGTCGAGCGCAACGCGATGGTGCTGCAGGGCAAGCTCGCCGAGCGCACCAAGCTGCTCAGCCAGCTGGAGCAGGCGAAGATGCAGGAGCAGGTCTCCCACTCGCTGCGCCAGATGACCGAGCTGGCCGCGCCCAGCAACACGCCGTCGCTGGAGGAGGTCCGCGACAAGATCGAGAAGCGGTACACCACCGCGCTCGGGTCGGCGGAGCTGGCGCAGAACTCGGTGCAGGGCCGGATGCTGGAGGTCCAGCAGTCGACCACCGAGATGGCGGGCATGTCGCGGCTGGAGCAGATCCGCGCCTCGATGGCGGGCGGCAAGGTCGCCGGCGAGGTGACCGGCGGCCAGCCCGCGAGCGCGAGCATCCAGCAGGAGATCCAGCAGCGGGTGCAGCAGGCGCAGGCGCAGCCGACCCAGCAGATGCAGCAGAACCCGCCGGCGAGCCAGGGCTGAGAGGGTGGTGTCCGCGATGGAACCCCGGCGCAAGGCGGCCGGTGAGATCGTCCAGATCATCGGCGGCCAGCTCCAAGGGCAACTCGCGGACCAGGTGAAACGGCGGTACGCCGCCTGGAACGACCCGCGCGCGAAGCTCGACCGGCGGTACCGCCGGTCGAGCCGCGTGCTGACCTTCTGGCTGATCGTGCTGGCCCTGCTCGCGGTCGTGGGCACGCTCACCCTGGTGGGTGTGCTCGGCGCGGGCGCCGGCGTCGCCGCGGCCCTCGGGTTCGCCGGCACGTCCGTGCTGGCCGTGCGCACGAACCTGAAGATGAGGGGCATCGACGCCGCCCGCAAGCAGCTGGAGGTCGCGCCGGTGCGCGAGCCGCTGCCCGCGCGCTCGTCGGCCGCGCGCCAGCCGATGGAACGGCTGGAGGACGCCGAGGACACGCTGCGGGAGCTGCTGCGCCAGCTCGACTCGGCGGCGCTGACGTCCATCCCCACCGACTCGGTCGAGCAGGCCCGCGCCACCGGCGCCGAGGCATCCTCCGCGATCCGGGCCGTGTCCCGCCAGCTCCAGGCCGTGGAACGGGCGCGCGACACCGCGCCGCCGCTGGACCGCGCACCGCTGGTCGAGGGCGTGCGCCGGCTGCGGGCGCAGCTGGACGAGGGCGTGGACGGCTACTGCGGCCTGGTCGCCGCGGCCGGTCGGGTGCTCGCCGAGAGCACCGCGTCCAACCCCCGGCAGGTGCTGGGCGACGCGACGGACCACCTGGCCGGTCTGGCGTCGGCGTTGCGCGAGCTGTCGCGCTGATCACGCCCCCGGTGCGGATCCCCGCACCCGGTGGCCGCGCGGCCATCTGCACGAACGCCGACTACGTCACGTTGCGTAACGAAGTTGGGCCAACCTCGCCGCCACAGTGGCGTACGCTGCTGCGATCGTGTGATTATCAGACCGTTACATAGCTGCGGCCACTACTTGGCGTGGCAGGATCCTCGGGTCGGACAGCGTGGTCCGTCCTGGTCGCCGGGGAGGTCGTTGAGTGGCGTTGTGGACCGTGCGCGGTGATGGCCGCCCCACCGATGGCGACGCCGTCGCGCCGCAGGAGCGGCTGAGCTGGCCGCGCACCATCGGGTTCGGCGCCCAGCACCTGGTCGCGATGACGGGCGCCACGATCCTCGTCCCCGCCACCACCGGGCTCCCCGTCAGCACCACGCTGCTGTTCTCGGGCGTCGGCACGCTCCTGTTCATCGTGATCACCCGCAACCGCGTGCCCAGCTACCTCGGCGCGTCGTTCGCGTTCATCGCGCCGCTGTCGGCCGCCCGCGACGAGGGCATCGCCGCGCAGCTCGGCGGCGTGCTCGCGGCCGGCCTGCTGGTGATCATCCTCGGGGTCGCGGTGAAGGCGCTGGGCGTGCGGCTGCTGGAGGCCGTGATGCCGCCGGTGGTGACCGGCGCGGTGGTCGTGCTGATCGGGCTGAACCTGTCGCACCGGGCCACCGACTCGTTCGCCCAGCAGCCGCTGCCCGCCGTGGTGACGATGGGCATCATCCTGCTGTGCGGCGTGCTCGGCCGCGGCTCGGCGTTCCGGTTCTCCGTGCTGATCGGCGTGGTCGCCGGGTGGGCGCTCGGCTTCGGGCTCGGCCTGGTCGACACGGCCGCGGTCGGCCGCGCCGCCTGGTTGGGCCTGCCCGAGTTCCACGCGCCGGAGCTGCGCCCGACGGTGACGCTGCTGGTGCTGCCGGTGGTGATCGTGCTGGTCGCGGAGAGCGTCGGCCACGTCAAGGCGATCGGTGCGCTGACCGGCCGCAACCTCGACGGCAACGTCGGCGACTCGATCATCGCCAACGGCGTGTCCACGGCCCTGGCGGGCTTCGGCGGCGGCTCGGGCACCACGACGTACTCCGAGAACATCGGCGTGATGGGCGTGACCAAGGTCTTCTCCACGGCCGCGTACGCGGTGACCGGCGTGGCCGCCGTGCTGATCTCGTTCTCGCCGAAGCTCACCGCGCTGCTCTCCACCATCCCGGCGGGTGTGGTCGGCGGCGCCACGCTCGTGCTGCTGGGCCTGATCAGCCTGGTCGGCGTGCGGGTCTGGATGGACAACCGGGTCGACCTGACCAACCCGGGCAACGCGCTGGTGGGCGGCGCGGCCCTGGTCGCGGGCGTGGGCGACCTGACGCTGGAGCTGGGCGACATGGAGCTGGGCGGCCTGGTCTGGGGCTCGCTGCTCGTGGTGATCCTGCACCCGGTGCTGCGCTGGCTCCGCGCCGCCCGCGGCGTCTGACGCCCCTCAGCCGAGGTGCTCCTCCTCGTAGGCGTAGTGCGCCTCCAACCGCTCCTCCAGGCGGTCCAGCTCGGGCCGCAGCCGCTCCGGGTCGCCTGACAGGGCGGCGATCTCCGCGATCACCCCGGCGACGACGCGGTGCTCCTCGCGCAGCCGTGCCAGCACCGGCGCCAGCGCGGGGTCGTGGTCCTCGAACGCGGTGAACGCCCCGTCCTCGCGGAGGTGGTGCACCCGCAGGGCGTCGCAGAACGCGAGGCAGTGGTCGCGCAAATCGCGGCCGGCGGCCGGGTCGGCGCGCAGCCGCCGCAGCCGCGCCCGCAGGTCGTCGTGGTGCCGGCGCAGCTGCGCGCCCAGCGCCGCGACCCGCGCCGGGTCGAGCCGCAGCACGGTGAGGGCGACGACCGGGATCGCCCTGGTCGTGGCCTCGACGTAGGCGCGGAACGCCGGGTCGTGCCGTGCCCGCAGCTCGTGGAAGCGGTCCCGCTCGGCCCCTTCGAGCGGCACGGCGCGGGCGGCGTGCGCCCGGACCGCGCCGTGCTCGCGGACCTCGATCGTGACCTGCGGGTCGGCGACCAGGTTGCGGTACCAGTCCGGGTGCCGGCGCCCGCCGCCGTTCGTGCCGAACACCAGCAGCCGCCCGCCGTCGCGCGCGTAGGCGAGCGGGGTGGTGCGCGGCTTGCCCGTGCGGGCGCCCACCGTGGTCAGGAGCAGCAGGTCCACGCCCTCGAACGGGCCCGCGACCAGGCCGCCGTTGGCCCGGAACTCCTCGATGACCGGCTCGTTCACGCGTGCCCCCACTAGTCTGACCTGTCACGACGGTTTTGCTTTGAAAGCAAAACCTCTTTGAGGTCAAAGGTAAGGAGGCCGGTGCCGGGTGTCAACCACCGATGACGCCATCCGGGCGTTGCTGTTGCTCATGCCGCGCATCGTCGGCCGGGCGAAGCGGCTCAAGGTGCCGGACGAGCTGGCGTCCCTGGCGCTCGCGCCGCGGCACCTGTCGCTGCTGTCCTACCTGCTGTTCGACGGCCCGGCGACGGTGAACGACCTGGCCGAGCGGCTGGAGGTGGCGCCGACGACGGTCAGCCTGATGGTGGCCGAGCTGAGCCGCAAAGGCGTGCTGGAACGCCGTGAGGACGAGCGGGACCGGCGCAGGCGGATCGTCAGCATCACCGACGCCCGGCGGCCCGCGATCGACGCGTGGCTGGCCAGGGGAGCGCGGGCGTGGCGGGTCGCGCTGGAGCCGCTGACGCCCGAGCAGCGCCGGGTCTTCGTGGAGACCTTCAGGGCCTACGAGGACGCGTTGGACGCGTGAGTCACCGCAGCGCGCGGGTGATCCGCCGCACCAGGCCCGGCCCCTCGTAGATGAACCCGGTGTAGAGCTGGACCAGGCTCGCGCCCGCGTCCAGCATCCGCTTGGCGTCATCGGCGCTCGCGATGCCGCCGACGCCGATGATCGGCAGCGCGCCGTCGGTCTCCCGGCTGACGAACCGCACCACCTCGCGCGCCCGCGCGGCCAGCGGCTTGCCGCTCAGCCCGCCCGCCTCGTCCGCGAGGCGCCGGTCGGCGGGGGCCAGGCCGTCGCGCGACAACGTGGTGTTGGTCGCGATCAGGCCGCTGACCTCGTGCGCCGCGCACACCTCCAGCAGCTCGCCGATGGCCTCGTCGGTGAGGTCGGGCGCGATCTTGACCAGGATCGGCTTGCGCGGCGCGGACCCGGCCAGCTCGTGCGCGGTCGCGTTGAGCGCGGACAGCAGCTCGGTCAGCGCGCCGCGGTCCTGGAGGCTGCGCAGGCCCGGGGTGTTGGGCGAGCTGATGTTGATCGCGAAGTAGTCGCCGTGGCGGTAGAGCGCGCGCAGGGACGTGCGGTAGTCCTCCACCGCGTCCTCGACCGGCGTGACCTTGGACTTGCCCAGGCTGATGCCCAGCGGCACGGACAGCGGGCCGAGGCGGTCGAGCCGGTTGGCCAGCTCCAGCGCGCCGTCGTTGTTGAAGCCCATCCGGTTGATGATCGCCTCGCTGTCGCGCAGCCGGAACAGGCGCGGCTTGGGGTTGCCCGGCTGGGGGTGCCGGGTGACCGTGCCGACCTCGACGAACCCGAACCCGAGCGCGCCCCACGCGGGCAGCGCGCGGCCGTTCTTGTCCAGCCCGGCGGCCAGGCCGACCGGGTTGGGGAACCGCACGCCGAACACGGTGCGCGGCGCGACCGGCCCGCGGCGCACGAGCTTCGCCGCCGGGCTCAGCTTCTCCAGCACGCCGAGGGTGGTCTCGTGGACCCGCTCCGCGTCGCCGCCGTGCATCCGGAACAACGCCTTGCGCACCACGCTCTTGTAGACCACGGCGGCCACCCTAAGCGATCGGCCCTGGCTGGCAGCGCGGGCACCAGTACGCGGGGCGCTCCAGCACCCCCGCGCCCTGCCCGCCCACGCGGACCTTCGTGCCGCAGCGCAGGCACGGCCTGCCCGCCCGTTCGAACACCCAGTGCTGCCGCCCGCGCCCCGGCAGCCCGGTCGTGTTCTGCTCGGGCCGCCACGCGTTGGCCAGCAGCAGCTTGCGTGCCAGCCGGACGGCCTCCGCCGGGTCCACCGCCGACACCGGGCTCCACGGCGAGACGCCCAGCAGGAAGCACACCTCGGCCTTGTAGAGGTTCCCCACGCCGGCCACGACCCGCTGGTCCAGCAGCGCCAACCCCAGCTCCCGGTCGGGGTCGGCGGCGAGCCGGGCCACCGCCTCGGCGGCCCGCCCGTCGTCCCACTCGCCGAGCAGGTCCGGACCGAGGTGGCCGACCAGCCGCGACTCCTCGCCGGTCGGCAGCAGCTCCAGGTCGTGCAGCGCGAAGCCCACCGCGACCCGGTCCGGCACCTCCAGCAGCGCGCGCACCTGGTGGCCGGGCCGCCGCCAGCGCTCGCCCGGCCGGTAGAGGTGCCACGCGCCGTCCATCCGGAAGTGGCTGTGCAGGCTCAGGTCGCCGGAGAACCGGGTGAACAGGTGCTTGCCGACCGAGCGCACGCCCAGCACGTCCCGGCCGCTCAGGTCGGCCGTCGCCCACCTCGGGTGGCGCAGCTCGCCGCGCAGGAGCCGGCGGCCGGCCAGCGCCTCGTTCAGGCGCTGCCCGGCCAGGAAGACCGTGTCACCCTCGGGCACCGGGGTCGAACGCCACCTTCAGGCCGAACCCGACCAGCACGGACGCGGTCAGCCGCTCGGTCCAGCGCCGCACCCGCGGCCTGGTCAGCACGAGCGCCGCCCGGCCGGCCAGCCACACCACGACGACCTGCCACACCTGGCCGATGCCCACGTGCACGCCGACCAGCAGCGCGCCCCACCCGGCCGACGCCTGGTCGGCGGGCAGGAACTGGGGGAGCAGGCTCAGGTAGAACACGCCGATCTTGGGGTTGAGCAGGTTCGTGGTGAACCCGGTCCGCAGGGCCTGGCCCGGCGTGATCGGGGGCACGTCCGCGGGCCGGTCGAGCGCGCCGCGCCACGACTTCCACAGCGCCGAACCGCCCAGCCACAGCAGGTACGCCGCGCCCGCGTAGCGCACCACGTCGTAGGCGAACCGCGACGCGACCAGCAGCGCGGTCAGGCCGGCGATGCTCGCCGCGCCCCACACCAGGCAGCCCAGCGTGGTGCCGAACCCGCCCACCAGCCCGGCTCCGCGCCCGCCGCCCAGCACCATGCGCAGCAGCATCATCGTGTCCAGGCCGGGCGTGATCGTGAGCAGGAGCGCCGCGACGGTGAACGCGGCGAGCGCCGTCGCGCTCACGCCTCCACCGCCTCCTCGATCTCCTCGTCGTCGAAGTCGCGGTGCACGGCCCGCCGGCGGCTGCGGCTGATCCGCAGGATCCGGGCCAGCAGCAGGTTGAACGCCAACGCGACCTCACGCGCGCCGGGCGTGCCCCACTCGTGGATCGGCATGCACGCGCCCTGCGCCTGCTGCACGGCGAGCCGGTCCGGCAGCGCCACCGGCATCACCAGCGGCCCGAAGATGTCGCGCAGCTCGTCGATGCGGAACTGGTGCTCGTGCGACCGGGGCCGCACCCGGTTCACCACCACGCCGAGGGGTTGCAGGTCGGCGTTGTGCTCGCGCTCGGCCTGCACCGCCTCGAACGCCCGCTGCACGCCCGCCACCGCGAACATCGTGGGTTCGGTGACCAGCAGCGCGCGGTCCGCCGCGACCAACGCCGACCGGGTGAGCTGGCCCAGCGACGGCGGGCAGTCCAGCAGCACGAGCTGGTAGGGCTCCTCGTCGTCCTGGAGCAGCCGCAACGCCTCGCGCAGCCGGCCGAGCCGGGTCTCGCCCGGGTCGGGGTGGTTCAGCGACTCCGCGTCCTCCGACCCGGCCAGCACGTCCACGCCGTCGCCCCACGCGCTCGGCGCGATCGCCTTGTCCAGCGTCTCGCGGCTCGGGTCCCGCAGGACGTCGTAGATGCTCGCCTCGGTGTCGCCGGGTTCCAGCGTCGAAGTGGCGTTGCACTGCGGATCGAGGTCGATGACCAGCGTCCGGACGCCGCGCCGCAACGCCGCCGACGCGAGACCGAGCGCGACCGTCGTCTTCCCAACGCCACCCTTGAGGCTGAGCACCGCCACCGTATGCACGTAGTGCAGCCTACGGCCCTTACGCTCTACGTCCATGCGACCGGACGCCGTACACAGGGTGCTCGACGCCGAGCTGGCCGCCGCGCGCGACCGCCGGGGCGGTGAACCGCCGCGGGTGCTCGACGTGGGCGGCGGCAGCGGCGTGTGGGCCGTGCCACTGGCCGTGGCCGGGTGCGCGGTGACGGTGGTCGACCCGAGCCCGGACGCGTTGGCCACGTTGCACCGCCGCGCGGCGGACCAGGGCGTGTTGGACCGCATCACGGCCGTGCAGGGCGACACCGACGCGCTGGACCGGGACGGTTCGGCGGACCTCGTGCTCGGCCACGGGCTGCTGGAGGTCGTGGACGACGTCGGCGCGGCGCTCGCCGCCCTGGCCGCGGCGGCGACGCCGGGCGGCGCGGTGTCCCTGCTGGTGGCGAACCGGTACGCGGCCGTGCTGCACCGCGCGATCGCGGGCCGGCTGGTGGACGCCCGGCGGTTGCTGGACGACGAGGCCGGTCAGCTCGCCGGCACCCGCGACCCGCTGCTGCGCCGGTTCGACGTGGCCGGGCTGGAGGCGCTGGTCCTGGCCGCCGGGCTGAAGGTCGAGCTGGTGCAGGGCCACGGCGTGGTGTCGGACCTGGTGCCGGGGTCGGTGCTGGAGTCCAGCCCCGGCGCGGCCGAGGCGCTGGCCGAGCTGGAACTGGCCGCGTCGACGCGGCCGCCGCTGCGGGACGTCGCCGCCCGTCTGCACGTCCTGGGCCGCAGGCCGGCCTGAGTGCGGTAGAACGGAGCTTCCGCCGCCTACCGCAGAGGACGCCGCCATGGGAGACCCGCACTTAGCCGGGGCCGGCTGATGGCCGGACCCGCGCCCGAGGACCTGGACGCCGCGGTGCGCGCGGCCGTCGCCGGGGACCGCCGGGCCATCGCCTCGGTGCTCGCCGTCGTCCGCCCGCTGGTCGTGCGCTACTGCCGCGCCCGCGTGGGCAGGCAGGAGCGGTCGTTCACCTCCGCCGACGACGTGGCGCAGGAGGTGTGCCTGGCGCTGCTGACCGCGTTGCCGACGTACCAGGACCACGGTCGGCCGTTCCTGGCGTTCGTGTACGGGATCGCCGCGCACAAGGTCGCCGACGCGCACCGCGCCGCCCTGCGCAGCCGGTCCGAGCCGGTGCCCGAGGTGCCGGACGCGCCGGACGACGAGACGGGACGCCCCGAGCAGACGGCGTTGCGGCTGGAGCTGACCGAGCGCATGGGCGAGCTGCTGCGCCGGCTGCCCGAGAAGCAGCGGGAGATCCTCGTGCTCCGGGTGGTCGTCGGGCTCTCGGCCGAGCAGACCGCCGCCGTGGTGGACGCCTCGCCCGGCGGGGTCCGGGTCGCGCAGCACCGGGCGCTGACCCGGCTGAGACGCGAAATCGAGCGCTCGTTGATCACGCAGCGCAGAACATGAGGGGGGCTCGTTGCTCCGTTCGGGTTCCAAACGCGGCCATTCGGCGTAACTTCCCGTGACTTGCGTCATCTGGGAGTGGGACCGGCGTCGCGTTCGCATGTGCCCCCGAGGGTCGTCCAGCGCGCGGACGCCGAGGAGCTCGCGATGGCAGCAGTGGTGGTGGGTTGTGCGGTTCCGCCGGGATTCCGCGGTGATGCGGGGAGGGCGGTGATGTCCGTGCAGTGCTCGGACGTCGCGTCCTCTTCACCGGTACGAGTGGAAGGAGGGCCGGAGTCTCACGTGGCCGCGGCGGTCCGCGGTGACCGGCGTGCGGTCGAGGCGTTGCTGGCCGAGATCAGACCCGTGGTCGTGAAGTACTGCCGGGCCCGGGTGGGCGGCGGGCAGCGGTGGTCGGCGTCGGCGGAGGACGTGGCCCAGGAGGTCTGCCTCGCGGTGCTGAAGGCGTTGCCCTCCTACCGGGAGCAGGGCCGGCCGTTCCTGGCGTTCGTGTACGGGATCGCGGCGCACAAGGTCGCCGACGCGCACCGGGCGGCGGCGCGCAACCGCGCCGAGTCCGTGCCGGAGCTGCCGGACAGCGCGGGCCCCGAGCCGGGTCCCGAGCTGCGGGCGTTGCAGGGCGAGCTGTCGGACCGGATGGGCAGGCTGCTGGACGTCCTGCCGGACCGGCAGCGCGAGATCCTGGTGCTGCGCGTCGTCCTGGGCCTGTCCGCCGAGGAGACGGCGGACGCGGTCGGCTCGACCCCCGGCGCGGTCCGGGTGGCGCAGCACCGGGCGTTGGCGCGGCTGCGCAAGGTGCTGGACGAAGCCCGGCAGGGCGCCTGACGGGGCCTCAGTGCCGCCAGCGGGTCAGCGCGGCGACCTCCTCCGGTGAGCAGTCGGCGAACCGGGCGATCTCGCCGCGCCGCACGTCGGCGATCGTCGCGGCGAACTCCGCGCCGAACGCCTCGGTCAGCACCTCGTCCGCCTCGAACGCCGCCACGGCCTCCTCCAGGCACGTCGGCAGGCGCTCGGCGCCCGGCACGTCCGCCGGGTCGACCCCGACCGGCTCGGGCAGCCGCGCGGAGTCGACGATCCCGGCCAGGCCCGCCGCCATCGTGGCCGCCACCACGAGGTAGGGGTTGGCCGACAGGTCGTAGCACTTGACCTCCAGGTCGCGGCCCGCCACCAGGCGCAGCGCCGCCTCCCGGTTCTCCAGGCCCCACACCGCGAACGCACCCGCCCACTGCCGCGGCACCAGCCGCAGGTAGCCGGCCACCGAGGGGACGCCGATCGCGCACAGCGCGGGCAGCCGCCGCAGCACGCCGGCGGCGAACGCCTCGGCGTCGGCGGTCAGGCCGAACCAGCCCTCCCCGCCGCCGAACAGGTTGCGGCCGTCGCGCCACAGGCTCAGGTGCAGGTGACCGCCGTTGCCGACGCCGTCGGCGGTGACCTTCGGCGAGAACGACGCGCGCATACCGTGCCGGAGCGTGATCGCCCGGACCGTCTCGCGGACCAGCACCGACGTGTCCGCCGCGTGCACCGGGTCCTCCGGCGCGGTGGACAGCTCGAACTGGCCCGGCGCGTACTCGGGGTGGAACTGGAGCACCTCGACGTCCTGCTCGGCCAGCGCGGACAGCAGGTCCGCGGCGTAGTCGGACAGCTCGACCTGGCGGGCGTGGCCGTACGCGGGCCCGGTGGTGGCGGGCCGGAACTCGTCCGTGCCGCCGCGGCCCACCACCCACTCCACCTCGAACCCGGCCCGGACCTCGTAACCGTGCACGGTGAGCCGGTCGGCCACCGCCCGCGCCAGGCCGCGCTCGTCCTGGGGGTGCGGCTCGCCCTGCCGGTCGAAGCGGTCGGCCGGGGCCCACGCCCAGCCCGGCTGGGCGGCCAGCGCGGTCAGCCGGTCCAGGTCCGGGAACAGCCTCAGGTCGCCGACCGGGCCGCCCGCGTGCCGCCCGGCGATGATCGTGTCGTCCAGCAGGAACGCGTCGAACACCGGGGACGCGCCCACGCCGTCCGCGGCGGCGTCGGGCAGCGCGGCGAGCGGCACGGACTTGACCCTCGTGATGCCGCTGTGGTCCACCCACGTGAGCGCGACCGCGACCACGTCCTGCTCCAGCAGGTCGTCCACGAGGTCGGCGGCCAGGGCCCGCCGGTGCTCCCGCTCCGCAGTGTCCATCTGGCGTGGTTACACCAGGTCACTACTGTTCAACAAGTGGACCCGCTGCTGCCGTGCGTGGCGTCGTTGCGCCTCGTGGACCACCACTGCCACGGGGTGCTCGGCACCGACCTGGACCGGGACGGCTTCGAGTCGAACCTGACCGAGGCCGACTCGGTGTCACCGCTGGGCACGTCGTTGTTCGACTCGTCGCTCGGCCTGGCCGTGCGGCGCTGGTGCGCGCCCCTGCTCGACCTGCCGCCGCTCGCGCCGCCCGACGAGTACCTGGCGCGGCGGCGGTCGCTCGGGGCGGCCGAGGTGAACCGGGCGATGGTGTCGGCGGCGGAGATCTCCACGTTCCTGGTGGACCGCGGCACGTGGCCGGAGGGCTTCGTGCTGCCCACCAGGTTCACCGGTTCGCGTGAACTCTCCGTGCTGCGGCTGGAGCGCCTGGCGGAGGACGTCGTGGCCGGGGGAGCGGCGGCGTTCCCGACGAGGGTGCGGGAGGCGTTGAACGCGACGCCGGCGGTCGCGGCGAAGTCGATCGCGGCCTACCGGGTGGGGCTCGACCTCGACCCGGCGCGGCCCTCGGACCGCGAGGTCGTGGCCGCCGCCGGCCGGTGGCTGACGTCCGGCTCGACCCGGTGC
The DNA here is from genome assembly GCF_053601135.1 of Actinosynnema sp. NPDC004786. NCBI lineage: Bacteria > Bacillati > Actinomycetota > Actinomycetes > Pseudonocardiales > Pseudonocardiaceae > Actinosynnema > Actinosynnema sp. NPDC004786. The sequence goes on from NZ_JBSGBG010000014.1 coordinate 95,818, forward strand.
GCGGACGCCGTGATCAGCCGGTTCCTGGTGTGGGAGGCGCTGGACCGCGGGCTGCCGGTGCAGTTCCACGTCGGCTACGGCGACGCCGACCTGTCCCTGCACCGGTGCGACCCGCTGCTGCTCACGGACCTGCTGCGGGCCACCGCGCCGCTCGGCGTGCCGGTCATGCTGCTGCACAACTACCCGTACCACCGCCACGCCGCGTACCTGGCGCAGGTGTTCCCGCACGTGTTCGTGGACGTGGGCCTGGCCACGCACGCCGTGGCGCACCGGGCGAGCCGGGTGCTCGCGGAGGCGCTGGAGATCGTGCCGTTCGGCAAGTTCCTGTTCTCCACGGACGCGTTCGCGCTGGGCGAGCTGTACTACCTGGGCGCGTTGTTCTTCCGCCGCGCGCTGTCCGATTTCCTGTCCGCCGGGCTGCGGGAGCATGCTTTCGCCTTGGCGGACGCCGAACGCGTCGCTCGCCTGATCGGGTGGGAGAACGCGCACCGCGCGTACCGCTTGGAGTAGGGTTTCGAACGGGTGTTCGGCTCGGACGGGGGGTGGTCGGTGGGCCGCAGCGCCAACCTGCCGCGCGGTCTGGTCGACCGCTTCCGCGCCCGCGGCGACGTCTGGCCGGACGACACCGGCTGCTCGATGCTGCACGTGGACATGGACGCCTTCTACGCCTCCGTCGAGATCCGCGACCGGCCGGAGCTGGCCGACAAGCCGGTGGTCGTGGGCGGCACGGCGAACCGGGGCGTGGTCGCGTCGGCGAACTACCTGGCCCGCGAGTTCGGCGTGCGCTCCGCCATGCCGACCTCGCACGCGCGCAGGCTCGCGCCGCACGCGGTGTTCGTGCCGCCGAACTTCGCCCGGTACCAGGAGGTCTCGCGCGGGGTGATGGCGATCTTCCGCGACCTCACGCCGCTCGTGGAGCCGTTGAGCCTGGACGAGGCGTTCCTGGACGTGAGCGGCGCGCTGAAGCGGACCCGGCGGACGCCCGCCCAGCTCGCGCAGCTGATCCGCGAGCAGGTGGAGCAGGCGCACGGGATCACCTGCTCGGTGGGCGTCGCGCCGACGAAGTTCCTGGCCAAGCTCGCGTCGGGGATGTGCAAACCGGACGGACTCATGGTCGTGCCGCGGGACGAGGTGCTGGCGTTCCTGCACCCGTTGCCGGTGTCGGCGCTGTGGGGCGTGGGGCAGCGGACGGCCGAGGCCCTGGACCGGGTCGGGCTGGAGACGGTGGCGGACGTGGCCGCGACGCCCCTGCCCCGGCTGCGCCGGCTGATCGGCGTGGCGCTGGCCGAGCACCTGCACGCGTTGGCGCAGGGGCACGACGACCGGCCCGTCGTGCCGGTCACGCGGGAGAAGTCGATCGGCGCGGAGGAGACCTTCGAGGTCGACCACTTCGACCGCGAGCTGCTGCGCCGGGAGCTGCTGCGGCTGTCGGAGCGCTCGGCGGCGACGTTGCGGGCGCGGGGGCTGCGCGGGCGCACGGTGTCGATCAAGGTCCGGTTCTCCGACTTCACCACGATCACCCGGTCGCGGACGCTGCGGGTGGCGACGGACGTGGCGCACGAGGTCTACAAGACGGCGGCCACCCTGCTGGACGAGCAGGTGCCGCCGGGCGCGGTGCGGTTGATCGGGGTGCGGATCGAGCAGCTGGTCCAGGGCGACGACGGCGAGCAGCTGATGTTCGACGCGCCGGAGCGCGGCCGGCGCGAGGCGGAGCAGGCGGCGGACCAGGCGCGGTCCCGGTTCGGCGCGGCGGCGGTCCGCCCGGCGTCGCTGCTGAACCAGGGCCCGACCAGGTCGGGCCTGCGCGAGCCCAAACCGGACCGCGAACCCTAGACCCCGCGCCCCGACCGCAGGCACCGGACCGTCGGCCATGTTCGCCGGTCCGGCTCCCGGAGCACCGGCTCGTTCTCGAACCCGGCCGCGCACCTCGACCGGAAGCCCGGGTCGAGTGGTGCGGCGTTGGGCACCGGGTGGTGCGGCGTTCGGTTTCCCGTTCCGGGAACCGAGCCGTTCGGGTGGTCGCGGCGCGTGGACGGGGTCGTGCGCGTCGATCACCCGGCACAGTGGTGTCGTGGATCGGTTCTGGGGTCTGCTCACACCCGCCGAGCACGAGGTGCTCACGGCGACCGGTGTCGAGCGCGACTACCCGCCCGGCTCGGTGATCTGCCACGAGGGCGAGGTGACGCGGCACGTGCTCGTCATCCGGAGCGGTCTGCTGCGGGTGACCGCGACCACGGCCAACGGCAGCGAGAAGGTGCTGGCCGTGCGCGGGGCCGGTGACATCGTCGGTGAGCGTTCGGCGGTGGACGGTCGGCCGCGTTCGGCGACGGTGCGCGCGTTGAACGCGGTGCGGGCGCTGGTGCTGTCGGCGAGCGCGTTCGCCGCGCTGTGCCAGCGGCACCCGCGCATCGCCTGGACGGTGCTGACCGTCGTGGTGGCGCGGCAACGCGACACCGACCGCCAGCGCATGCAGATCAGCGGCACGGCCACGCAGCGCGTCGCGGCCGTGCTCATCGACATGGCGTTGCGGCGCGGGATCGCCGACCAGGGCGTGATCGCGTTGAGCCAGGAAGACCTCGCGGGGATCGCGGGCACGTCCCGCGAATCGCTCGTCCGGGTGCTGCGCGCGCTGCGCGAGGAGGGCATTATCAGCACCGGCCGGCGGAAGATCGACATCCACCACGTGAGCCGGCTCTACGACTTCACCACGTGAATGTGGCCTTGTGCGTCATCTGACGCAGAACTCGACGTCCGAACCTCCTACAAATGAGGCATCAGCCGAGTTCAGAGGGGGAGTCATGAGCCACATCGAGGAGCAGGCGAAGTCCCGTCGGCGGTTCGCCGAGCGGCTGGCGAGCACCCTCGCCCTCACCGCCGTCATGGCGTGGGCGACCGTGGTGATCGTGTTCGTGTCCGATGTCGACGGTGTGGTCGCGGCCGCCGTCTCGGTCGCCCTGGCGGGCGGCCTGGTCGCCGTCTACGACGCGTGGCGCGAGGTCCGCACCGCCCGCCCGGTCCGGGGCGAGCCGGACGTCGAGGTCGCCGAGGAGCTCGTCCGCCTGTAGAGCACGCGGCGGTCAACGAGGGGTGACCGCCGTCCACAGGGGCCTCCCGCAGACGGTCGGGTCTGCGGGAGGCCCCATTTCGCGTCGAGTTGTCCACAGGCCATCGAGTTGTCCACAGTTCGCGATCTCCCCATCGACCGACCCCGGCCCACGGCCGATGGTGGACCCATGCGCACCACGAACCGCACCACCATCGACCTGGACGCCCTGGGCGGCCTCTTTCCCCACCGCGTCGTGACCGCGTCCGAGCTGCTGGCCCTGGGCCTGCCGAGCGAGGAACTGGCCGTCCGCTGCCGCCCGCACGGGCCGTGGCAGCACGTCCTGCCCGGCATCCTGCTGCTGGCCCGAACACCGCCGACCCGTGCCCAACTCGCGCGGGCGGCGCTGCGGTACGGCGGTCCGGAGAGCCTGCTCACCGGCCTGGACGCGCTGCAACTGCACGGCATGCGGGCCCTGCCCGCCACCGGCCCGGTCCAGGTCCTCGTCACCCGCCCGATCGAACCGGCCGCGAAGGTCCGCCTCACCCGCGTCCGCCGCCCACCGGACCCGGTGCTGCGCCGGGGCTTCCTGACCGCGCCCCTGGCCCGGGCCGCCGTGGACGCCGCCAAGGCCCTGCGCGTGCGTGACGACATCCGGGCGGTCCTGACCGAGGTCGTCCGCCACGGCGGCGTCCCGGTCTCCGACCTGAGACCAGGACTGGCCCGCGGATCCGAACCGGCCAGGCAAGTCCTCTCCGAACTGGCCGACGGCGTCCGCTCCGTCCCGCAGGCGTGGGCGAGGGCCGTCCTCGACGACCTACCCCTACCCCCACCCACGTGGGGCGCGCTCCTGAAGTCCGCCGACGGCCGCCCCCTGGGCGTCGCCGACGCCTGGTGGGACGGCCTGGCCCTGGCCTGGCGGTTCAACAGCCCACGCCCACCGCGCCCGGACCCCCTCTCCGCCGCCGGAGCCGTCGTCCTGCACACCACCCCAACCCGCCTGCGCCAATCCCCAACCGCCGTCGCCCAAGACCTGCTCCGAGCCGCCACCGAAGCCACCCACCGCCCGATCCCTCCAATCCACCGCACACCCCTCCACCACCTCTAACCCCTCCACCCGGCCCCCTCACGCCCACCACCCCTCACCACCTCCACCCAAGCGGGCCGGGTACCTGGCGGCTGGGCGACAGCGGCCAGCGGTCCGGGCACCCGTCACCCGAACAGTCCGCCGGGCAGCCGGCCTGACACCTGGCAGCCGGTCTGGCACCTGGCAGCCGGTCTGGCACCTGGCGGACGGGCAGACACTTGGCGGTGCGGTGCGGTGCGGTGCGGGGCGGTGCGGGGCGGTGCGGGGCGGGCCGGGCCGGGCCGGGTTGGGCGAGCGAGTCGGCCGCTGTCGGGAACCGCACCCCCCGGGCAGGCAGGCCGGGCGGGTCTGGCCGGCCGGGCGAGTCGGCCGCGCAGACCCTTGGCGGGTAGGGGCGAGCGGGTCGGCCGGCGTGGGGACCGTGCGCGCCGGGCAGGCAGCTCGGGCGGGCCGGCACCTCGGGCGAGTTGGCAGGGCAGGCCCTTGGCGGGGCGAGGGGCGAGCGGGTTCGCCAGGGCAAGCAGGTCGGCCGGTGTGGGGGAGCGCGCGTGCCGGGCATGCAAACCGGGCGGGTCGGCGCGTCGGGCGAGTCGGGCGGGCGAGTCGGGCGGGGCCGGGCGGGTGGTGAGCCGGGAGGGCGAGTCAGCCCGGCCTGTGCGGGTCGGGCGGGGTCGGGCAACAGGCAGGCCGGGCGGGGGTGGGCGACAGGCGGGTCGGGCCGGGGTGGGCGACAGGCAGGTCCGGCGGGGCCGGCGGGGTGGTGAGCCGGGAGGGAGCGCCGGTCCGGCCCCGAGGCGGGCGGGGTGCCGCTTCGTGCTCCCGAACTCGATCTTCGGCAAGATCGGGAACCGGGAGCAGGCGGCGCGGCGCGGCTGTGATCTGCGTCTCGATCTTCTGCCGATCGCGTGGTCGCAAGAGAGTGACGTTGCGTAGTCGCGCGATGCCGAAAGGGCGACCCCGTGCGGGGCGAGTCGGGTGTCGGGCGGGTGCAGGGGGCTCGGCTCGGTGTGCATGCCCTCCCACTCACCCCCTCGGGGGAGTGAACGACCGGGCTTTCGCAGGTCTTGACAGTTGACCTCGGCCCGGCCCGCACGACCTCACGGTGGTCTGACCATTGCCCCGTGAGGATGATGGTGACAGAACGAACCGCTTAGGGGCACGGACTGGGTAGTCGGCAGGGCTCCCGAATCGTATCCTGGTTGTGACGCCCCCAGGGCGGGGCGTCCGCCGGGACCGGCGGCAACCGTGATTACCCGGCGCCCGCGACCGCTGTGCCGGAGGAGGAGCCATGCCACTCTCCGAGCACGAGCAGCGACTGCTCGACCAGATCGAGCGCGCGCTCTACGCCGAGGACCCGAAGTTCGCATCCACAGTGCGCGGTGCCAAGCTGCGCAAGCCGTCACGACGGCGTCGCATCCAGGGCATCGCGTTGTTCGCCGTGGGTGTAGCGCTGCTGGTGACGGGTGTGATGTTGCCGAAGCTCGCTGGTATCCCGGTGGTGAGCGTAGTCGGCTTCTTGTTGATGTTCTTCGGCGTACTGCTCACCGTGACGACGCTGCGTCGTGGTGACCAGGGTGCCGAAGAGCCCAGCCAAGAGGGAAGCCGGCCCAGCCGCAGCTCGTTCTCACAGAAGATGGAAGAACGTTTCCGTCGCCGTTTCGAGGACGAGTAGTCCGCGCGAGACAGCCCGACCGAACAACGCACACGGCCCGCCCCGATCACCTCCGGGGCGGGCCGTGTGCGTGCGGGACGATCCGGTCCGGGTCGCGGCCGGTGCGCGCAGGACAACTCCGGTCGGCAGAGGGCGGGACAACCCAGGCCGCGGTGTGCGGCCAACCAGTGCTGGACGACCCCGTCCCCGGAGTGCGGGGCAGCCTTGGTCCGCGGGACAGCCCTGGTCCGCGGGACGACCCGGTCGCGGGGTGCAGAACAACCCCGGTCCGCGGAGTGATGAGACGACCCGGTCGGGCGGGTGTGCGTCCTGGACCGGCGAACCGGACCAGGACCCGTCACACCGTCACACCGTCGAACCGGCCTCCGCCGGCTCCGGCTCGGCCGGCGCCTTCGGCTGGAGCACCGACCGGGGCAGGAGCTTCGCCTTCAACGCCAGCGGCGCGTTGCGGTTCAGGCTTTGGCGCACGTCCTCCACCGCGCCGGGCAGCGCCGGGTCCGCCGCCGAGTGCGCGCTGTACCAGGACCGCTCCACCGCCCCGACGACCGCGCGCAGCCCTTCCCGCCCCTGCTCGTCCAGGTTGTGCACCCGCACGAGCCGTCGCGCGGCCACCCGCACGGTCTCCGTGCTCGGCACCCGCGTGCCGCGGTCCACGGACTCGGCCACCAGCTCCTGCCACGCCGCGCTCGCCGCGTCCGGCCCCAACCCGGCCACCGCCCGCAACCGCTGCCGCCGACGCCACGTCCGCACCGCCGCCGGGGTCGCCGCCGCCACGAGCGCCAGCAGCGCCACCGCCAACCACCACGACACCAGCGCCACCAGCAGCCCGAGCACGACACCCCACGCCACCGCCGCCGCCACGAGGGCCGCCGACCTCAGCCACACCGGCCCGGACCCGCGACCGAACCGCCACAGCCGCGCACCGGCCACCACCAGCGCCGTCGCCAGCAACGCGATCAACCCGAGCACCGCCAGCGACACCACGTGCCAGGTGGGCGTCGGCTCCGCCGCCTGCGCCTGCCCGTCCTCACCGGTCAGTCCCGGCGTCGCCGAGGCGGACGCCGACGCGCCCGGCGTCGTGGTCGTGGTCGTGGTGGTCGTCGCGCCGGCGCTGGAACCGTCCTCCTCGTCGTCCGCCTCCAGACCGGAGATGTACGGCGGGGTCACGCCGCGCCCGTCCGACAGCGGCGTCGGGTCGAACGTCATCCAGCCGTGCCCGGGGAAGTAGATCTCCACCCACGCGTGCGCGTCCTGCGAGGTGATCGTCTGCACGTCGCCGGTGGCGTACCCGGCGGTGAAGCCGAGCGCCACCCGCGAGGCCATGCCGACCGACCGCGCCATGATCGCCATCGCGGACGCGTACTGCTCGCAGAACCCCTTCTTGCCGTTGAACACGAAGTCTTCCAGCGCGTCCACCGACGTGTCCGTGTCCGCGGTCTGGGTCGTGTACTCGAAGCCCTGCGTCCCGTCCGTGAAGTACCGGTACAACGCGGTCGCCTGGTCGAACTGGTTGTCGTGCGGGGCCACGATCTGCCGCGCCAGCGCGGCCACCCGGCCCTCGACGCCCGGCGCGTCCAGGTACGACTGGTCGACGTCCACCGGGCCCGCCGCCCGCCGCAGCGTGTCCGCAGACGGCGTGTCGAACACCGTCTGCAACGTGTACTCCCCGGACCGGCGCGGCCGGACGCTGTAGATCATCCCGCGCTCCGGGTCGTACCTCCAGTTGTCCTCCGCCCCCTGGACGGCCCGCGGCTGTCCGTACACCGGCAGCCAGTTGTCCACCCAGTTCACCGGCTCGATCCGGACCCCGGTGACCTCGCCGCCGCCCTGGTCGCCGGGCTGCACGGGCAGCGGCCCGTTCGCGGGCACGCCCTCCGGCATGTTCCCGCCCAGCTCCCAACCCTTGTCCGGCACGTACTGCCGCAACGTCATGGCCCGCAGGTACGCCGACGTGGCCGGCATGTCCCGCACCCGGAACAGCTCGCGCGGCGCGCCCTGGTTGAGCATGCCCCGCAGCTGCGTCATCGGGTCGATGCCCAACCCGCCCGAACCGCCGCCGATCTCCTCACCGGTGCCCGGCAGCCGCCCGACCGTGCCGACCAGCGTGAAGCTCGCCCCGGCCACCAGCGCCACCACCACCGCGAGCCCGGCGACCGCGGTCGCCGCCGGCCCGGACCCGCTCTGCCCGCCGCTCGCCAACCGGCCGCGCCACGCCGAGTGCCGGTGCTGCCCGTCCACCGCCAGCAGCAGCGCGAACGCCGCCGCGCCGAACACGAACGTCCACAGCGGAAGCATCTCGTCGGCCAGCGACGCGGGCACCGCGAACACGCACAGCAGCACCAGCCCCGACGCCGCGGGCGCGGCCAGGCCGACGGCCAGCAGGTCGACCAGGATCGCGACCAGCCCGATCGCGACCATCACCAGGCACCGCATGGCCGGGCTGTCCGGCACCGGCGGCACCCCGGTCTGCACCTCGGCCATCGCGTCGCCCAGGACCGACACCAGGTCCTGCAAGGACTGCGGACCGGGCAGCACCACCAGCACACCGCTGCGCGTGAAGATCGTCACCAGCAGGCACATCAGCGCGACGAGCTGACCCAGCGCGACCACGGGCGTGGGCAGCCGGGTCGCCCGCAGCAGCACACCCGTGCCGCCCACGACCGCGATGGCCACCGCCAGGTACACCAGCCACAGCACGCCGGCGATCACGCTCGACAACGCGGTCGCCGCGCACAGCGTGGCCAGGCCGGCGACCGCCGGCGTCGCGCTCACCACCCAGTTGTCGCCGCCCACCGCGGACGTCCTGCCGGTCACGTCAGCCCACCTCCGCGCGCACCACCGGGCCGCGGTTGCCCGCGCTGTGGCACAGCTCCTGCCAGACCTGCCCCATCGGCGTGGACGGCCGCGCCACCACCACTCCCCACCCCGCGCCGCCGAGCAGCCGCTCGGCCTCGGCGGCGTCGGGCGCCGGGTCCTCCGACGGGGCGGCCCACGCCCGGACGTCCAGCACCACCGCCAGGCTGCGCATCCCGCGCGGCCGGTTGCGGATCAGCGAGTCGATCACCGACGGCGTGCTGCCGCCGAGGATCGCGATGACCTCCTGGCCCGCGCCGGGGTCCACGCCCACGGCGGGCTCGCGGCGGTGCGACGGCGGCAGCGCGGCCAGCGCGTCCAGCACCACCGAGTCGCTGTACCCGCTGTCACCCGGCCCGCCCGCCAGCACCCGGCCGTCGTCGCCGACCAGGCGCACCCGGTGGCCGTAGCGGTGCAGGTGCAGGCAGATCGAGGCGGCCATGGACACCGCCCACTCCAGGCTCGCGCCGGGGCCGCTGCCCCGGTGCGCGACCAGCCGGTGGTCCAGCAGCACGGTCGTGCCGCCGCGCCACGGCCGCTCCTCGACCCGGACCATCAGCTCGTCGCGCCGCGCGGTGGACCGCCAGTGCACCTTCCGCAGGTCGTCGCCGTGCCGGTAGGGGCGCACCACCGCGTCGTCCTCGCCCTGGCCGGCCCGCAGCCGGATCGAGCCGTCGTCGCCGGACCCCATCCCCGAACCGTTCGGCAGCCCGGCCAGCGGCACCACCCGCGGCACCACGACCAGCCGGCTGCGACCCGCCAGCTCGCGGTCGAACTCGGCCAGGCCGAACGGGTCGGTGATCCGCGCGAGCAGCGGACCGACCTGCTGGACGCCGCGCATCACCGGCTTGAGCGGGTACCGCAGCACGGTCACCGTGTTGCGCGGGAGCCGTTCCACCACGAACCGCGGGCGCGCGCCCAGCGCGTACGGCACCGCGTCCTCCAGCAGCAGCCCGCCGGTCGGCACCCGCCCGGCGCTGCGCAACTCCACCCGCACGTCGGTGGCCGATCCCACCTGGACGCGGCTGGGGTGCAGGAACCGGGTCGCGTGCAGCCCGACCTTGGCGCGCTGCGCGAGCCAGGCCGCGAGCAGCGGCAGGGCCACCACGAACGCCGCCACGCGCAGCAGGTCCCGCTCGTTGAGCACGATCGCGCACAACCCGGCCGCGAACCCCGCGGCCAGGAGGCACCGGCCCCGGGTGGTCAGCCCGGACAGGGCCCCGCGCATGTCAGCGGTGGTGGTTGGGGTTGATGTTGTGCAGGAACTGCCCGGTGGGGTCCATCGCCGCCTGCGGCACGGGCACCCGCTGGACCAGTTGGCGCACCAGGTCGGCCGCCGACCGGCGGGCCGCCTGCGCCTCGGCGGTCAGCACCAGGCGGTGTGCCAGCACCGGCACGGCGACCGCGTGGAGGTCGTCGGGCACCACGAAGTCGCGGCCCGCCAACGCCGCCTGCGCCCTGGCCGCCCGCACGAGCTGGAGCGTCGACCGCGGCGAGGCGCCCAGCCGCAGCTCGGGCAGCCGCCGCGTGGCGCCGACCAGCTCCACCGCGTACCGGCGGATCTCCGGCGACAGGTGCACCCGCCGCACGACCTGCACCAGCCGGAGCACCTGCTCGGCGTCGGACACCGGCCGCAGGTCGGCCATCGGGTCGTGGCCCGCGTGCTCGTCCACCATCGCCAGCTCGGCCTGCGGGTCGGGGTACCCGATGGAGACCCGCGCGGTGAACCGGTCGCGCTGGGCCTCGGGCAGGGCGTAGGTGCCCTCCATCTCGATCGGGTTCTGGGTGGCGATCACCATGAACGGCGAGCCGAGCGGGTAGGTCTGCCCGTCGACCGTGACCTGGTGCTCCTCCATGCACTCCAGCAGCGCCGACTGCGTCTTCGGCGACGCGCGGTTGATCTCGTCGCCCACCACGATGTTCGCGAACACCGGGCCGGGGCGGAACTCGAAGTCGTTGTCCTGCCGGTTGTAGATCGACACGCCGGTGATGTCGCTGGGCAGCAGGTCCGGGGTGAACTGGATGCGGCTGACCGTGCAGTCGATGGACCGGGCCAGCGCCTTGGCCAGCGACGTCTTCCCGACCCCGGGCACGTCCTCGACCAGCAGGTGGCCCTCGGCCAGCAGGGTGACCAGCGCGACCCGGACCACGTCCGGCTTGCCGACGATGACCTTCTCCACGTTGGCGGCGATCCGGCCGACCGCGGCGTGCAGCTCGGCGAGCGCTTCCTCCGGCCTGACCTGCGGGTGGGTCGCGTTGTTCGCGTGGTTCACCGCGGGCGCGGCGCCGCCGCCGTAGGAGTTCTCTGGCAGCGCGGCTGGCTGTGTACTCGGAGTCACTCGACCTCCTGGAGCAGGGCGCGGCCCTACCGCGACCGGTTCGCGGTGGCGGTGAGCGTTTCACGCAGTGTGTCAAACCAGGGCGAAGCGCCCTACACCGATTGAACAGTTTCGCGCTCGTGGATTCCACGGGCCCGCGGCCGGTGGCCGTCCACCCCGCTCCACCACGATTCCCCACCGGGACCGCCGGCGAACCGGTTTTGCCCGATTTCGTTGGTCCATCCGGGTGGAGTTCGGGCCGGATCGGCTCACCCGCGGAGGTGGTCGGCGTCGTCGTCCCCCACCGCGCTCCACGTCGGCCATCTTCGCTCTACCTGCGTAAACGCTTCGGCACGGCCGGTGCAACCACCCGTTTCAGCGTTGACTGTGGTGAAAAGTGGGGTACTGTGGCGGCCGGTGGGGCAGACGGGGGCCTCACTGGCGGTCGGAAGTGACGCTTCCGGCGTCGGGAGGTGTGGCGCCGTGTTCCTGGGCACGCACTACCCGAGGCTGGACGACAAGGGCCGACTGACGCTGCCTGCGAAGTTCCGGGACGCGCTAGCGGGGGGTCTCATGGTCACCAAGGGCCAGGACCACTGCCTCTACGTGTTCCCCCGGGCCGAGTTCGAGCAGATGGCGCGCAAGGTGGCGGAGGCTCCGTTCACGAACGAGGCGGTCCGCGCCTACCAGCGCTACCTGTTCGCCGGCACCGACGAGCAGCGGCCGGACGGCCAGGGCCGGGTGTCGATCGCACCGGAGCTGCGGCGGTACGCGGGCCTGACCAAGGAGTGCGTGGTCATCGGCGCGATCAACCGGCTGGAGATCTGGGACGCGCAGGCGTGGCAGCGCTACCTCGAGGAGCACGAGGACAGCTACGCCACGGCCCGCGAGGAGGTGCTGCCCGGCGTCTTCTAGCTCGACGGGATCGGCCGTTGTTCGAGGTTTCGGGTGCCGTGAGGCCTCGGTCCGCTCGGCTTTCGGCCCTGGCGCACCTTCCCCGGCGCCAGGTCCGACGGGCGGGCGGGGACCTGACGACACCCGAATTTTCATCTTGTGAGGGGGACCATCCAGGGAGGGGACGTGGTGGAGCGGGCTCGGCACGTGCCGGTGTTGCTCGATCGCGTCCTGGCCCTGCTGGCCCCCGCGCTGGCCGATCGGGACGCCGTGTTCGTGGACTGCACGCTCGGCCTGGGCGGGCACTCCGAGGCGGTGCTGCGGGCGCACCCGCGGGTGCGGCTGATCGGCCTGGACCGCGACCCGCAGGCCATCGAGCTGTCCCGGCGGCGGCTGGAGCCGTTCGGCGACCGCGTCGAACTCGTGCAGACGACGTACGACGGGATCGTCGCGGCGGTCGGCGGCGCGAAGGTGGACGGGATCCTGATGGACCTGGGCGTGTCCTCGCTCCAGTTGGACGCCGAGGAGCGCGGGTTCGCCTACGCCAAGGACGCGCCGCTGGACATGCGGATGAGCGCGGGCACCGGGATGACGGCGGCGGACGTGCTGAACACCTACTCGGTGGACGACCTGACCCGCGTGCTGCGCGACTACGGCGAGGAGCGGTTCGCCCGCAAGATCGCCGGCGCGGTGGCGCGGGAACGGGAGCGCGAGCCGTTCACCACCAGCGGCCGGCTGGTCGAGCTGCTCTACGACGTGGTGCCCGCGGCGACCCGCCGCACCGGCGGCCACCCGGCGAAGCGGACGTTCCAGGCGTTGCGCATCGAGGTGAACCAGGAGCTGGAGTCGCTGCGGCTGGCGCTGCCCGCCGCGCTGTCGGTGCTCGCCGTCGGCGGGCGCATCGTCGTGGAGTCCTACCAGTCGCTGGAGGACCGGATGGTCAAGCGGGCGTTCGCCGCGCTGGCCAGCTCCACGTCACCGCAGGACCTGCCGGTCGAGCTGCCCGGCCACGGCCCCCAGCTGAAGCTGGTGACCAGGGGCGCGGAACAGGCGACCGAGCAGGAGGTCGAGGAGAACCCCAGGGCCGCTCCGGTGCGACTGAGAGCGGCGGAACGCATCCGGGAGGCGACATGACCGCACCGGCACGGACCGGTGGCGGCGCGCCGTCCCCGGCCAGGTCGTCCAAGCCGCGCGAGCGGGCGCTCAAGGCCGTCCCGCCGGAGCGCCGCCGGTCCGCCGCGGCGGACCGCGCCTACGCGAGACGCGCGGCGCGCACGTCGCCGCGCAAGCGGTCGGTGACGCGGCAGCCCGTGGTGGCCCCCAAGGCCCCGTTCGTGGTGATGGTGATGCTCGTGCTCGGCGCGGGCATCGCGGCGATCATGTGGTTGTCCACCCAGGCGACGGCGGACTCGTACCGGTTGCAGGACGCGCGGGCCGAGGAGACCAGGCTCGCCCGGCAGGTCGAGCAGCTCCGCCGCGAGGTGGCGCTGGCCGAGTCGCCGCCGAGCCTGGCCGAGGCCGCGGCGAAGCTGGGCCTGGTCCCGGCCGGCGACCCGGCCCGGTTGCGGCAGCTGCCGGACGGGTCGGTCGAGGTGCACGGCAAGCCGTCGGCCGTCCAACCGCCGCCGACGTCGTCCACCGCGCCGCCCGCCGACGCCCAGCAGCCCACGGGCCAGCCGACCACCGCCGCCCAGCCGCCCGAGCCGGGCCAGACCGGTGCGGACGCGCCCGGCCGGCAGGCGGGTCAGCAGCCGCAGGGCTAGGAACCAGGGAACACACCGTGGCACAGCCGGTACCAGGAGGTCAGTGATGCCGGGGCCCAGCCGGGGCAGACCCGTGCGCCGCCCGTTGTCCGTCCGCGGCCCCGCTCCCCGGCGGCGGCGCGGCGGCAACAGCAGGGTCCGCCTGGCGACGGGCCGGCTGCTGCTCGTGGGCGCGCTGCTCCTGGCGGGCATCAAGCTGGTGCAGGTCCAGGGCTTCCAGGCGGAGGCGCTGTCGGCGCAGGCGCAGCAGCAGCGCGCCACGCCGATCGACATCCCGGCCCCGCGCGGCTCGATCCTGGACCGCAACGGCAACCAGTTGGCGTTCAGCGTGGAGGCCCGCGCGCTCTACGTCGTGCCGCCGCGGATGCGCCAGGAGTGGGCGGCGGCGCAGGAGGCCAACCCGGACATCGGCACGTACCAGGAACGCCTCGCCGACATCGCCGCGTTCATCGAGCAGACGCTGGGCAAGGAGGTCTCCGGCCAGAAGACCGACCGGGACACCATGCTCGCCAAGCTGTCCCGGGACACCACCTACGTGGAGCTGGTGGACAACGTCGACCCGGCCAAGGCCGCCGTCATCACGGAGAAGTACAACAACGTCGGGTCCGAGTACCGGGCCGTGCGCGTGTACCCGAACGGCGAACTCGCGTCGAACATCATCGGCGCGGCGAACTGGCGCAAGGACACGGAGCCGCCCGCCACGCACGGCCTGCTCGGCCTGGAGATCGCGCAGGACAACCTGCTCGCCGGCCGCAACGGGCAGCGCATCGTGGACACCGTGCAGGGCAACGACAACGTCGTGATCCCCGGTCCCAACCGGTCGCGCGAGCTGGCCGCCGCCGTGCCCGGCAAGAGCCTGGAGCTGACGCTGGACGTGGACACGCAGTACGCGTTGCAGCGCATGGTCACCGACTACACGCGCAAGACCTCGGCGCGCAGCGGGTCCGCGGTGGTGATGGACAGCCGCACCGGCGAGATCCTGGCCATGGCCAACGACAAGACGTTCGACCCGAACGACTTCGGCAGGGCCGGCGAGGACCAGCTCCGCAACATCGCCGTCACCTCGGTCTTCGAGCCCGGTTCGGTCAACAAGGTGGTGACCGCCGCGACCGCCATCGAGGACGGCATCTACCAGCCGGACAGCGTGTTGCAGGTCGACGGCAGGATCAAGGTCGCCGACCGGGTGATCCAGGACTGGTGGCAGCACGGGCCGCTGGACATGACCTTCACCGGCGTGTTCGCGAAGTCGTCCAACGTGGGCACGCTGCTGACCGCGCAGAAGATCGGGCAGGACCGGTACGCGGACATGCTGCGCCGGTTCGGCCTGGGCGAGCGGACCGGGTCCGGGCTGCCCGGCGAGGAGGCGGGCTACGTGCCGCCGTTGCAGCAGTGGTCCGGCTCGACGTTCGGCAACCTGCCGATCGGCCAGGGCCTCAGCATGACGCTGCTGCAGATGACCGGGATGTACCAGGCGATCGCCAACGACGGCGTGCGCATCGCGCCGCGGATCGTGCGCGCCGAGGTCTCCGCCGACGGCGGCCGCAAGGAGATCGACCCGGCCGAGACCGAACGCGTGGTGTCCCCGCAGACCGCCAAGGCGGTGCGCGACATGTTCCGGGCGGTGGTGCAGAACGTGCCCGGCGACCAGGTGGAGAGCGGCACCGGGGCGCCGGCGGCGCTGCCGGGCTACCAGATCAGCGGCAAGACCGGCACGGCGCAGCAGATCGACCCCAAGTGCGACTGCTACAGCACTTCGCAGTACTGGATCACGTTCGCCGGCATCCTGCCCGCCGACAACCCGCGGTTCGTCGTGGGCATCATGCTCGACAACCCGACCGGCAACCCCCAGTCCGCCGCGCCGCTGTTCCACGACGTGGCGTCCTACCTGGCGCAGCGCTACCAACTCCCGATGTCCGCCGAACAATCCCCCGTCGTGCCGCTGGTGCGCTGATCGGCATTCGGAGCGCCCCGATCCGGTGAAATCCCGCGCGTGGTGTGCCGCCTTCGCGCCGAGAGGGGTGGGCAGCCCGTTCCGGGAACCGTCGGGCGGGCTCGGATCCGCCCTCGGCACGGGTGCGGCCATCGTGCCGCGGCAGGCCCGGGAGCGGGGAAGACGCCGTCGCGGGCATCGGGAACCGCCCGCGAGGGGAATGCGCGCGGCGGTGGCCGGAAGGGCCGGTGCCCGGAAGGGCCGGTGCCCGGATTCCGCCCGATCCCGGCGGAATGCGACCACGATTCGACGGCGCGCCGCGCGGCGCAACGCGTGGTGGCCGTGGCCGGCATGTCCGGTGGGGATTTCGGGGGATTCCGCGGCGCGGTCGGATCGCCCGAGCCGTCGGGAGGCGCGGTGGCGGGAAGCCGGCGTGCCCGCCCGTCCCCGAGTGGCGGATTCGCCGGTTGTGGCGTATTGCGGACCTGGTGGACAGGTCCGCAATGGACGTGCCGGGCGAACACTCTCCGTGCGCCGGTAGCCTTCCGCGCGTGCCTGCCAAGCTCGAGGGCAAGGTCGCGACCGCCCCGCCTCGCCCTTCCCGCACCCCGCCCGTTGCCGTGTCCGAGCTAGCCACGACCGTCGACGCGCACCTGACCGCCCCCGACCGGGCGCACGTCCGGGTCAGCGGCGTGACGTTGCGCGCCCAGCACGTGCGGCCCGGTGACCTGTTCGCCGCGCTGCCCGGCACGCGGGTGCACGGCGCGGACTTCGCCGCCCAGGCCGTCGGGCACGGCGCGGTGGCCGTGCTGACCGACGCGGAGGGCGCGGCCAAGGTCCGCGACGTGCCCGTGCTCGTCCACCCCGACCCCCGCGCGGTGCTGGGGCAGCTCGCCGCGCGCGTCTACGGCAACCCGTCCGCCGACCTGAACGTGTGGGGCGTGACCGGCACGTCCGGCAAGACCACCACCAGCTACATGATCGAGTCGGCGCTCCGCGTCGCGGGCCGCGCCACCGGGCTCATCGGCACCGTCGAGACGCGCCTCGCGGGCCGCCGGCTCGACAGCGCCCTCACCACCCCGGAAGCCCCGGACCTCCAGGCTCTGCTCGCCGTGATGGTCGAGAGCGGCACCACCGACGTGGCGATGGAGGTCTCCTCCCACGCGCTGCGCCTGGGCCGCGTCGGCGGCGTCGGGTTCGCGGTCGGGGCGTTCACCAACCTCTCCCAGGACCACCTCGACTTCCACCCGGACATGGAGGACTACTTCCGGACCAAGGCCGAGCTGTTCGACGGCCGGGCCCGCACGGAGGTGGTCTGCGTGGACGGCGACTGGGGTCCGCGCCTGGTCAAGGACCACACCACGACGGTGGCGACCACCAAGCCCGCCGACTGGACGGCCACCGGCGTGACCGTCTCCACGACCGGCGAGCAGGCGTTCACCGCGCACGGCCCGGACGGGATCACCCTCGACGTCGAGCTGAGCCTGCCCGGGGACTTCAACGTCGCCAACGCCCTCCTGGCCATCGCCTGCCTGCACACCCAGGGCGTCCCGCTGGACGCCGTCCGCGAGGGCCTGCGGACCGTCCAGGTCCCCGGCCGGATGCAGCGCGTGGACGAGGGGCAGGACTTCACCGCCGTCGTGGACTACTCCCACAAGCCCGCCGCCGTCGCGCTCGCCCTCCAGGCGGTCCGCGCCCGCGCCACCGGCCGGGTCATCACGGTCCTCGGCTGCGGCGGCGACCGCGACACCGCCAAGCGCCCCCTCATGGGCGAGGAGGCCGCGCGGCGCAGCGACGTCCTGATCGTCACCGACGACAACCCGCGCAGCGAGGACCCGGCCGCGATCCGCGCGGCGATGCTGGCCGGCGCGCTGGCCGTGCCGGACGACGAGCGCGGCGAGGTCGTGGAGATCGGCGACCGGGGCCGCGCCATCGAGCACGCGGTGTCGCTCGCGCGCACCGGCGACGTCGTCGTGGTGGCGGGCAAGGGCCACGAGACGGGCCAGGAGGTCGCGGGCGTCGTGCACCCGTTCTCCGACGTGGACGCACTGACCGCGGCGATCAGAGGAGCCACCCGGTGATCCAGCTCAGCCTCGCCGAGATCGCCGAGGTCGTCGGCGGCACGCTGCACCGCGCCACCGGCGACGAGGTCGTCACCGGCACCGTCGAGTTCGACACGCGCAAGGTCACGCCCGGCGGCCTGTTCCTCGCGCTGCCCGGCGAACGGGTGGACGGGCACGACTTCGCCGCCCAGGCGGTGGCGCAGGGCGCGGTCGGCGTGCTGGCGGGCCGGGAGGTCGACGCGCCCGCCGTCATCGTGCCCCCGGTCGAGCGCGACGGCGGCAACGCCTACGTGCTGTCCGGCGACACCGACGGCGCGGGCGCGGCCGTGCTCGCCGCGCTGGCGAAGCTCGCCCGGCACGTCACCGACCGGCTGCCGAACCTCACGATCGTGGGCGTCACCGGGTCGTCCGGCAAGACGTCCACCAAGGACCTCATCGCCCAGGTGCTCGCGCCGCTGGGACCGACCATCGCGCCGCCGGGGTCGTTCAACAACGAGCTGGGCCACCCGTGGACGGCGTTGCGCGCCGACGAGGACACCCGCTTCCTGGTGCTGGAGCTGAGCGCCCGCGGCGTCGGGCACATCGCCAAGCTGTGCCGGGTCGCGCCGCCCCGCGTGGGCGCGGTCCTCAACGTCGGCAGCGCGCACGTCGGCGAGTTCGGCTCCCGCGAGGGCATCGCCCAGGCCAAGGGCGAGCTGGTCGAGGCCCTGCCCGAGGACGGCATCGCCGTGCTCAACGCCGACGACCCGCTCGTCGCGGGCATGGCCGACCGCACCAAGGCCAAGGTCGTCTTCGTCGGCGAGAACGCGAACGCGCAGGTCCGCGCGCGGGACATCGAGCTGGACGAGCAGGCCCGCGCCCGCTTCACGCTCGTCACGCCGCAGGGCGAGGCGGCCGTCCGGCTCGCCGTGCACGGGCCGCACCAGGTCGGCAACGCCCTCACCGCCGCGGCCATCGCGCTCGAACTGGGCGCGACGCCGGATCAGGTCGCGCAGGGCCTCGGCAACGCCGAACGCGTCTCCGCGCATCGCATGGCGGTCTCCGAACGTCCTGACGGTGTGACGATCGTCAACGACGCGTACAACGCCAACCCGGAGTCGGTGCGTGCGGCGCTCAAGTCGCTCGCCACCATCTCCCGCTCCACCACGCCCGCCCGCCGGAGCTGGGCGGTGCTCGGTCCGATGGCCGAACTGGGCGCGGACTCGGTCCGCGCGCACGACGAGATCGGCCGGCTCGCGGTCCGCTTGGACATCAACAAGCTGGTCGTGGTCGGTGAGGACGCCCGCGCGATGCACCAGGGCGCGCACCTGGAAGGATCTTGGGGCGAAGAAGCGATTCTGGTGCCCGACGTGACGGCGGCCGTCGAGCTGCTGCGCGACCAGGTGCGGCCGGGTGACGTCGTCCTGGTGAAGGCATCCAACTCATACGGCCTGTGGCGGGTTGCCGAGGCTCTCCTGGAGGCGGTCAGCAAGTGAAGAGCATCCTCATCGCGGCGGCCATCGCGCTGATCGCGTCGATCATGCTGACGCCCTACCTGATCAAGATCTTCTCCCGGCAGGGCTTCGGCCAGGAGATCCGCGAAGAGGGTCCGCAGAGCCACAAGACCAAGCGCGGCACGCCGACCATGGGCGGCGTCGCGATCCTGGTCGCGATGTGGGCGGGCTACCTCGGCGCGCACCTGGTGAACTCGATGTCGGCGTCCGCGCAGGACCAGACGCCCAGCGCGTCCGGCCTGCTGGTGCTGATGCTGACCACGTCGCTCGGCATCGTCGGCTTCCTGGACGACTTCATCAAGATCCGCAAGCAGCGCAACCTGGGCCTGAACAAGACCGCGAAGCTGGTCGGCCAGTTCGTCGCCACGATCATCTTCGCGATCCTGGTCATGCAGTTCCCGAACCGGGAAGGGCTCACGCCCGCGTCGGTGAACCTGTCGTTCGTGCGCGACATCGCCGTGGTGTCGTTCGGCGTCGTCGGGTTCGTGGTGTTCTGCTACGCCGCGATCAGCGCGTGGTCGAACGCGGTGAACCTGACCGACGGCCTGGACGGCCTGGCGGGCGGCACGTCCGCGATGGTGCTCGGCACCTACGTGGTGATCAGCTTCTGGCAGTTCCGCTACAACTGCTCGAACCTGCTCGTGGCCGGCTGCTACGAGGTGCGCGACCCGCTGGACCTGGCGCTGGTGGCCGCCGCCGCGATGGCCGGCTGCATCGGCTTCCTGTGGTGGAACGCCGCGCCCGCCAAGATCTTCATGGGCGACACGGGCTCGCTCGCGCTGGGCGGCCTGGTCGCCGGCCTGTCCATCGCCACCCGCACCGAGCTGCTGATGGTCGTCATCGGCGGTCTGTTCGTGGTCGAGGCGCTGTCGGTGGTGCTCCAGGTCGCGGTCTTCCGCACGTCGAGACGGCGGTTGTTCCGCATGGCCCCGTTCCACCACCACTTCGAACTCGCCGGGTGGGCGGAAACCACGGTGATCATCCGGTTCTGGCTGCTCGCGGGCATGTGCTGCATGCTCGGGCTCGGCCTGTTCTACAGCGAGTGGCTCACCGCGGTCGAGAGCTGACGATGGGGTTCCTCGCAGGTCGTCACGTCCTGGTCGCCGGCGCCGGCGTGACCGGGCGGTCCGCGGCGGAGGCGTTGCTGGCGGCGGACGCGGCGGTCACCGTGACCGACGGTTCGGCCGACCGCCTCGCCGCGCTGGAGCAGTTGCTGCCGGGCGTGACGCTCACGCCCGGCCTGGCGGAGCCGCCGCCCGGCACGGACCTGGTCGTGACCAGCCCGGGGTGGCGGCCCTCCAGCCCGCTGCTGGAGGCGGCGACGGCGGCCGGGATCGAGGTCATCGGCGAGGTCGAGCTGGCCTGGCGGATGGGCCTGGAGCTGGCCGACCCGCCGACGTGGCTCGCGGTGACCGGGACGAACGGCAAGACGACCACGGTCGGCATGCTGGAGTCGATCCTGCGGGCGGCCGGGATCGACGCGGTGGCGTGCGGCAACGTGGGGCTGCCCGTGGTCGACGCGCTGCTGGCCGGCCGCCGGGTGCTGGCGGTCGAGCTGTCGAGCTTCCAGCTGCACTGGTCGCCGTCCGTGCGGCCGTTCGCCGGGGTGCTGTTGAACCTGGCCGAGGACCACCTGGACTGGCACGGCACGTTCGAGGCGTACGCGTCGGCGAAGGCCGGGGTGCTCACCGGCGAGGTCGCCGTGGGCGGTGTGGACGACCCCGTGGTGGCGTCGCTGCTGGCGTCGTCGCCGGCCGCCGCGCACGTCGGGTTCACGCTCGGGTCGCCCGAGGAGGGGCAGCTCGGCGTCCACGACGGGCAGTTGGTGGACCGGGCCTTCGGCGCGTCCGACGAGGTGCTGCTGCCGGCCGCCGACGTGCACCCCGGCGGGCCGCCCGGGATCGCGGACGCGCTGGCGGCGGCGGCCCTGGCGCGGGCGCACGGCGTGTCGGCCGACGCGGTGGCGCGCGGGCTGCGCGACTTCCGGCCGGGCGCGCACCGGGCCGTGCTCGTCGCCACGGACGGCGGGGTGTCGTACGTCAACGACTCCAAGGCCACCAACCCCCACGCGGCGGCGGCGTCGTTGCGGTCGCACGCGAGCGTGGTCTGGGTGGCCGGCGGGTTGCTCAAGGGCGCGTCGGTGGACGAGCTGGTGCGCGAGGAGGCGCACCGGTTGCGCGGCGCGGTGCTGATCGGGGCGGACCGCGGGGTGATCGCGGAGGCGTTGGCCCGGCACGCGCCCTCCGTGCCGGTCGTGGTGCTGGACGACGCCACCATGGAGGACGCCGTGCGCGCCGCCCGGTCGATGGCGCGGGACGGGGACGCGGTCGTGCTCGCCCCGGCGGCGGCGTCGATGGACATGTTCACCGACTACGCGCACCGCGGGCAGGCGTTCGCCGACGCGGTGCTGGGGATCGTCGGTCAGCGCGGGTAGATGCTGTCCGGGTCCTTCAGGTAGGCGTGGGCGGCGTCGATCACCGGGCACGGCCACGGGGTCGGCGCGCAGCCCCGGCACCGGCCGTCCGGGTCGGGCTGGTGGTCGCCGAGCGTGCCGCGCAGGGCGGCGATCAGGCGCGGGACCTCGGTGCGGGCCACGGCGAGGACGGTGGCGTCGTCGGACTCGTGTTCGTCGGTCAGCAGCTCGACCGCGTCGAGGTAGCCCAGCATGTCCTGGTCGAGCAGGTGAAAGGCGCGAGCCAGCGCAGGTGAAGTCATGCCCTAACGGTGCTCCACGCCGAGTCGATCTGCAATATCTCACTCCGGCATATCTCGAAGTTCACCCTTTCGGTGTGCCATATTGCCGGTAGCATCCGATCATGACGCAAGGCAACACCGGTCCGGGTGTCCGGAGGCGACTGCTCGCCAAGGCGCTGATCCAGCTTCGCGAGCAGGCCGGGATGAGCTTCGACGACGTGGTCGAGGCGCTGGCGTTTTCCAAGTCCAAGATCAGTCGGATCGAGGCGGGCAGCACCGGCGTGTCCATTGTGGACGCCCGCGCGCTCGGTCAACTGTACAACGCCGATCCCGATACCCTGACCTGGCTGGAGAGGTTGGCGAGGATCGCCAAGCAGCGCGGCCGTTGGCACGTGTTCGGCGATGGGTTGGTCGACTGGTTCTCGGATTTCGTGGTGCTGGAGTCCGAGGCGGCGATGATCAACACCTTCGAGATCGACCTCGTACCAGGTCTCTTCCAGACCGAGGAATACGCGGCCATGGTGTTGCGCGCCTACTCCCCGGATGTGCCGGACGAGGTCGTCCAGCGGAAGGTCGCCTTGCGCCAGACCCGCCAGAATCGGGTCACCGACGGCTCGTTGTCGGTGTGGGCCATCGTGGACGAAGCGGCGCTCCGCCGCACCACAGGTGATCGGCAGGCCGATCGCCGGCAGTTGGAGCGACTGCTCGCCATGTCACTCTTGACGAATGTCGTGCTCCAAGTGCTGCCCTTCGACAACGGACCTCACATGGCGATGGGGACCGCGTTCTCGCTGCTGCGGTTCGACGGCTACCCGAGCATCGTTTACCTGGACAACCTGACCGGCGGCGTCTATCTGGACGAGGCCGCCGATCTGGAGCGGTATAGCCTGGTGCTGGATCACCTCAGGGCCACCGCGCTCAACGTGCGGGAGTCGGCCGAGTTCATCAAGGGGGTGATCGCTGATCTCTAGCTCGTCTCGGGAGCGCGTGATGTGGTCGGAATGGCGCAAGGGCAGCCGTAGCAACGGCGCGGGCGGCAACTGCGTGGAGGTGGCCGCGTCGGCGGGCGCGTTCCGGGTTCGGGACAGCAAGAACGCCACCGGTCCCGTCCTGGAGTTCAGCGGGTCGGCGATGGCGGTCTTCCTGAACGGGGCGAAGCGGGGCACTCTCAACCAGTCTTGAG
Source organism: Actinosynnema sp. NPDC004786 (assembly GCF_053601135.1). Lineage (NCBI taxonomy): Bacteria > Bacillati > Actinomycetota > Actinomycetes > Pseudonocardiales > Pseudonocardiaceae > Actinosynnema > Actinosynnema sp. NPDC004786. The sequence continues at coordinate 118,811 of NZ_JBSGBG010000014.1, forward strand.
GCGGTAGCCGACGCGTCCTCGACCTGGGCGACCAGATGACGATCGAAGCGATCTGGGCCGACTTCGTACCCGGGACGTTGGACGAGCGCGAGGTGCACAAGGACCGGCTCGCCACGCGTGCCGATATCGAGGGCCTGGTGCACCGGCTCGGTCGACCCGACACCAGCGAGGCCCAGTTGATCCACTCGTCGCGGCCGGTTGAAGTGGATTCGATCACCGGGCAGACCGTCCCCGACCACCAGGTCATCGTCGTGGTACGAGGTGGGTTCGGGTACGTGGAGTACGCCGGTGAAGACGAATTCTGCCAAAGCGTCGGAGACCCGGCTTCGCCCGAACACCACACCTCGACCAGCGGCTACTTCCACCCGGGGACGGGGGTTTCCTGTCCACCCTGGTCGACCTGATCGACGAGTTCCGCACCACCGCCGCTCGCCCGACCGCCGTCCGGTGGCGGGACGCGCTGGGCGAATAATCGACTTCGATCACGGCCGCGTCGCGCGACACGCGAGCGATTGACGGGTTTCGCCGCCCCCGCCGGGAGACGATGGGCGCATGACTGCGGTGGACCGGAAGCCGGTGGGGGAGCGACCGCCCAGGGCACAGCGCACCAAGCGCGTGGTCGCGGTGCGCACGTCGTTGACCGCCTGGCTGGGTCGCCCGCTCGCGGACTTCCACCTGTTGCTCGCGATCTTCGGCATGCTGACCGTGCTGGGCCTGATCATGGTGCTGTCCGCGTCCGCGCCGGGCGAGGTGGCGGAGGGCGCGTCGGCCTACAGCGTCTTCAAGAAGCAACTGCTGTACGTGGGCGTCGGGGCGGTCGTCTTCCTGATCGTGCTGCGCGTGCCGCTGCGCGCGGTACGGCACGGCAGCACGATGGCGATGCTCGCCTCCGTCATCCTGCTCGTCCTGGTCCTCACCCCGCTGGGCACGGTCCTGAGCGGCGCGCAGTCGTGGTTCACGATCGGGCCCATCTCGTTCCAGCCGATCGAGCCGGCGAAGCTCGCCCTGGCCCTGTGGGGCGCGCACGTCCTGGTCACCAAGCGCGCCCTGCTGGACCAGTACCGGCACCTGCTGGTCCCGGTCGTGCCGGTGGCGATGCTGGTGTTCGCCCTCGTCATGCTCCAGCCCGACCTCGGCGGCACGATCACGCTCGGTGTCGTGCTGATCAGCCTGCTCTGGTTCGTCGGCGCGCCCATGCGGATCTTCGGCATCATCGCGATCGGGGCCGTCGCGGGCGCGCTCGTGCTCGCGCTCGGCGCGCAGTACCGGCTCCAGCGGGTGCAGACGTTCCTCAACCCGGAGGCGGACCCGCAGGGCGCGGGGCTCCAGGCGTTGCAGGCGCTGTACGCGCTGGCCGAGGGCGGGTTCTTCGGCAAGGGCCTCACCAACGGCAGCTCGAAGTGGCGCTACCTGCCCAACGTGCACAGCGACTTCATCTTCGCCGTCATCGGCGAGGAGCTGGGCTTCATCGGCTGCCTGCTGGTGCTGGGCCTGTTCGCCCTGCTCGCGGTGGTCGGCCTGCGGATCGCGGCGCGCAACACCGACCCGTGGATCCGCATCGTGGCCGCGACGCTGACCGTCTGGCTGGTCGCGCAGGCCGCGATCAACATCGGTTACGTCGTGCAGCTGCTCCCGGTCACCGGCATCACGCTGCCGATGATCTCCTCCGGCGGCACGTCGGTCGTCACCACGATGTTCGTGTTCGGCATCCTGGCCAACTGCGCACGTCACGAGCCGGAAGCGGTCTCGGCGCTGCGGTCGCTCGGCCCCGGCCGGGTCGGCGGCGTGCTGAAGCTGCCCGCGCCCGAGGTCTACAAGCCGCCGCCCAAGCGCCGCCCCGTGCGGCCCTCGCCGCCGCCCCGCAACCGCAAGGCCGCGCCGCCGCCGGTGGACGAGCGGAGGATGGCCGGCCGTCACGCTCCGCCGTCGGAGTACCGTCGTCGCGACTCCCGTAAGGCCGGCCAGGACCGGGACGTGCGGTCCAGGCGGCGTGACGGGCGCTAGCCACACCCACAGAGCGGTACATCGACGCGAGGAGGAAGTGCGTGACCGGGGTTCCCCAGCAGGCCGGACCGTGCGTGGTGGTCGCCGGAGGCGGCACCGCCGGGCACATCGAGCCCGCCCTGGCCCTGGCCGACGCGGTCATGCGGCTCCGGCCCGACGCGCGGGTGGTCGCGCTCGGCACGGAACGCGGTCTGGAGAACAGACTCGTGCCGGCCCGGGGCTACCCGCTCGAGCTGATCCCGCCGGTGCCGATGCCGCGCAAGCCGACGCCGGACCTGCTCAAGCTGCCCCTGCGGGTGCGCGGCGCGGTGAAGCACACCCGCGAGGTGCTCGAACGCGTCCACGCCGACGTCGTGGTCGGCTTCGGCGGGTACGTGGCGCTGCCCGCGTACCTCGCCGCCCGCGGCCGGGTGCCGATCGTGGTGCACGAGGCCAACGCCAAGGCCGGCCTGGCCAACAAGGTCGGCGCGAAGTTCGCCGCCCGGGTCGCCGCCGCGGTGCCCGACTCGGGCCTGACCGACGCCGAGATCATCGGCATCCCGCTGCGCTACTCGATCACCTCGCTCAAGCGGTCCGAGCTGCGGCAGCAGGCCCGAGCCCACTTCGGCCTGCACCCGACCGCGCCGACGCTGCTGGTGTTCGGCGGCTCGCAGGGCGCGCGGTCGATCAACAACGCGGTGTCCGGCGCGGCGTCCGCGTTCGCCCAGGCCGGGATCGCGGTGCTGCACGCGCACGGCCCGAAGAACACCGTCGCGGTGCAGAGCGTGCCGGGCGCGCCGCCGTACGTGCCGGTGCCGTACCTGGACCGGATGGACCTGGCCTACGCCGCCGCGGACGCGGTGCTGTGCCGGTCCGGCGCGATGACCGTCGCCGAGGTGTCCGCCGTGGGCCTGCCCGCGGTGTTCGTGCCGCTGCCCATCGGCAACGGCGAGCAGTCGCTCAACGCCCAGCCCGTGGTCGCCGCCGGCGGTGGCCTGCTGGTGCCCGACGACCAGCTCACGCCGGAGTGGGTCTCGGCGAACGTGGTCCCGCTGGTCGCCGACCGCAACCGCTTGGCCGCGATGACCACGGCCACGCTGAGCACCGGGTACCGCGAGGCGGACGAGGTGCTGGCCCGCATGGTGCTCGAGGTGGTCGAGAAGTGAGCGACGTCCTGGAGCGCGTGCACCTCGTCGGCATCGGCGGGGCGGGCATGAGCGGCATCGCGCGGATCCTCCTGGCCCGCGGCGGGCAGGTGTCCGGCTCGGACGCCAAGGACTCGCGCACCGTGCTCGCGCTGCGGGCGCAGGGCGCGGAGATCGCGGTCGGCCACGCCGGCGCGAACCTCGACCTCCTGCCCGGCGGTCCCACGGCGGTCGTGGTGTCCACCGCGATCCGCGAGGACAACCCCGAGCTGGTCGAGGCCCGCGCCCGGGGCGCGGTCGTGCTGCGGCGTGCCGAAGCGCTGGCCGCGCTGATGCTGGACCACCGGGTGGCCTGCGTCGCCGGCACGCACGGCAAGACGTCCACCACCTCCATGCTCACGGTCGCCCTCCAGCAGTGCCGGATGGACCCGTCGTTCGCGATCGGCGGCGACCTCAACGAGTCCGGCGCGAACGCCCACCAGGGCACCGGCGGCGTGTTCGTCGCCGAGGCCGACGAGAGCGACGGCTCGTTCCTGTTCTTCTCGCCCTCGGTCGCCGTCGTGACCAACGTCGAGGCCGACCACCTCGACCACCACGGCACCGTCGAGGCGTACGTGGCGGTGTTCGACTCGTTCCTGGAGCGCATCCGGCCCGACGGCGTGCTGATCGCGTGCGCCGACGACCCGGGCTCGGCGGCGCTCGCCGAACGGGCCGCCGGCCGGGGGCTCCGGGTGCGCACGTACGGCCGCACGGCCACCGGCCCCGGTTCGGCCCGCCTGGCCGACTACCAGCCCGCCGACTCGGGCGGCGTGGCCAAGGTGGAGCTGGACGGCGAGGTGCTCGACGTGCGGGTGGCCGTGCCCGGCGAGCACATGGCGAACAACGCGATCGCCGCCCTGGTCGCCGCGCTGGAGCTGGGCGCCGACCGCGAGGGCGTGCTGCTCGGCCTGGCCGCGTTCGGGGGCGTCCGCCGCCGGTTCGAGTTCAAGGGCCAGGCGCGGGGCGTGCGGGTGTACGACGACTACGCCCACCACCCGACCGAGGTGGCCGCCCAGATCACCGCCGCCCGCCCGGTCGCGGGCGACGGCAAGCTCGTCGTGGTGTTCCAGCCGCACCTGTACTCGCGGACCAGGCTGTTCGCCGAGGAGTTCGCCGCCGCGCTCGGCCTGGCCGACGCGGTCGTGGTGCTCGACGTCTACGGCGCGCGGGAGGAGCCGGAGCCCGGCGTGACCGGCGCGCTGGTCTCGGGCCTGGTGCCGCTGGACGTCGGCCAGGTCGTCTACGAGCCGTCGTTCGACCGGGTGCCCGCGCTGGTCGCGGGCATGGTGACCGAGGGCGACGTGGTCGTGACCATGGGCGCGGGCGACGTGACCATGCTCGGGCCGGAGATCGTCGGGGAGCTGGACAGGACATGAGCACGCAGGCGGCGCGCCGCCGTCCCGGCGCGGCCAACCCCGGCTCCCGTCCGGCGGCGCGTCGCCGCCCGCCCCGCCGCCCCACGCGCGCCGAGCTGCACCGGCGCCAGGTGGTGCGCCGCCGGCTGGGCGCGATCCTCGTCATGCTCGTGGTCACGGTCGTGGTCTGCACGGTCTGGTTCACGCCCGTGCTCGGCGTGCGCGAGGTCCAGGTGCGGGGCACCGTCAACCTGACCGCCGACGAGGTCCGGGCGGCGGCGGCGGTCGAGTCCGGCACGCCGCTGGTGCGCGTGGACGTCGACGCGGTCGCCGCGCGGGTCCGCGAGCTGCCCCGCGTCGCCGGGGTGGTGGTGGAGCGGGCCGTGCCCGGCACCGTGCGGCTCACCGTGGACGAGCGGGAGCCGGTCGGCGTGATCATGGCCCCGGACGGGGCGCACCTGGTCGACGTGACCGGCAGGGACTACGCCACCGTGGCGCAGCCGCCCGCCGGGCTGCCGGAGCTGCGGGTGGCGGGGGACGCGGTCGTCGCGGCGGTGGAGGTGCTGACCGGGATCCCGGAGGGGCTGCGCGCGGACGTGCTGAGCGTCACGGCGGACTCGCCGTCGGACGTGCGGCTCGCCCTGAGCGCCGGTCGCGAGGCCCGGTGGGGCTCGTCCGCCGACACCCCGCGCAAGGCCGCCGTGCTCCAGGTGCTCATGACCCGCAAGGGCACCGTGTTCGACGTGTCCAGCCCGGAGCTGCCGACCGTGTCCTAAACGCGGTGGGCCGGTGAAACCCGCCACATCGCGTATCCGCGAAAGTGGATCGTCGTGCCGCGTTCCCGCGGCGATACTTCGGGAATGACCCAGACACCGGTGGACAACCGGATCGAGCTGCCCCACACCGGGGACGAACGCACCCTGTTGTGCGGGTTCCTCGACTTCCTGCGGGGCACGATCGAGTTCAAGTGCGCCGGCCTGTCCGACGCGGACGCCGCCCGGTCGGTGCTCCCGTCGCAGCTCAACACGGCCGCGGGCATCGTGAAGCACCTGCGCTGGGTCGAGCACCACTGGTTCGAGGTGGCCCTGCACGGGCGGCCGTCGCGCGCCCCCTACACGAGGGAGGACCCGGACGCCGATTGGCGCATCGAGCCGGGCGAGACGATCTCCGGATTGCTCGCCGACTACGCTTCGCAGTGCGCGGTGAGTCGGGAACTCGTCGCGGGCCTCGACCTCGACCACGAGGTGGTGTTCCGCGGCGACAAACGGCTTTCCGCGCGCTGGGTGCTGATCCACATGATCGAGGAAACGGGTCGGCACGCGGGACACCTGGACGTGGTGCGGGAGCTGCTCGACGGCGTGACCGGCGAGTAGGGACCGCTCACCCGGTCAGGACACAACACGGCGTGGCTGCTGGACCGAGGCATTCGTGGTGCATAACGTCCAGCAGGAACATACGGGGTTGACATAACTCTGAACCTCTGGTTGAGAGTTTCAATCCGGGTGGAGATCCGTCCGGGCTGTGACACCGGTGGTCATCCACTCCAGCACATGAGCACGGACACGATCAGGAAGGCGGACCGATGACGCCCCCGCACAACTACCTCGCGGTGATAAAGGTCGTCGGCATCGGCGGTGGCGGTGTCAACGCCGTCAACCGCATGATCGAGGTCGGGCTCAAGGGCGTCGAGTTCATCGCGGTGAACACCGACGCCCAGGCGCTGCTCATGTCGGATGCCGACGTGAAGCTCGACATCGGCCGCGAACTCACCCGCGGCCTCGGCGCAGGCGCCAACCCCGAAGTCGGCCACAAGGCCGCCGAAGACCACCGCGAGGAGATCGAGGAAGTCCTCAAGGGCGCGGACATGGTGTTCGTGACCGCCGGCGAGGGCGGCGGCACGGGCACCGGCGGCGCGCCCGTGGTCGCCTCGATCGCCCGCAAGCTCGGCGCGCTGACCATCGGCGTGGTCACGCGGCCGTTCTCGTTCGAGGGCAAGCGCCGGGCCAAGCAGGCCGAGGAGGGCATCCAGGCGCTGCGCAACGAGTGCGACACCCTCATCGTGATCCCGAACGACCGGCTGCTGCAGCTCGGCGACATCGGCGTCTCGCTGATGGACGCGTTCCGCTCGGCGGACGAGGTGCTGCTGTCCGGTGTCCAGGGCATCACCGACCTGATCACCACGCCGGGTCTGATCAACCTGGACTTCGCCGACGTGAAGTCGGTCATGTCCGGTGCGGGCAGCGCGTTGATGGGCATCGGCTCGGCGCGGGGCGAGGGCAGGGCGGTGCAGGCCGCGCAGAAGGCCATCAACTCGCCGTTGCTGGAAGCGTCGATGGAGGGCGCGCACGGCGTGCTGCTCTCGATCGCCGGCGGCAGCGACCTCGGGTTGTTCGAGATCAACGAGTCCGCCTCGCTGGTGCAGGAGGCGGCGCACCCCGACGCGAACATCATCTTCGGTACGGTCATCGACGACTCGCTCGGCGACGAGGTCCGCGTGACGGTGATCGCGGCCGGGTTCGACAGCGGCGGGCCGACGCACAAGAAGCTGGAGCCGCAGGCGCTGTCCAGCCCACCGCGCGGCACACCGGTGGCGCCGGCCACCGCGGGTCAGGTGAACCACGCCCAACCCCAGCCGGTGCAGCAGGCGGCGCAGCCCGTGCCGCAGGCGCAGCCGGCCCAGCCGCAGCCGCAGGCCGTGCCGCCGGTGGAGCAGCCGCCACCGGTCGTCCCGGCGCGGCCGACCGTGCCGCCGCAGCCGCAGTCCGGCCAGACCTCGCCGTACTCCACGCCGCAGCCCGCCATGCCGCGGTCGCTGTCGCCGAACACCGGCGGCTCGCTGCCGAACCGCGCCGTCCCCGTGACCGACGACCCGGACGACGAAGTCGACGTCCCCCCGTTCATGCGCCGCTAACCCGAGAGTCCAACCTCCAGCGCGCGTGAGTCCTACGTTCACGTCGCGTGAGTCCTACGTTCAGGACCCCCGAGTTCAACGCTCACGGCCCGCCCGGTCGGCCCGGACGCGTGACCTCGGGGGTTCTGAGCGTTGAACTCACGGTGCGCGAACGTTGGACTCACGCGCCGCGAACGTTGGACTCTCGCGCCGCGAACGTTGGACTCTCGCGCCGTGAGCGTTGGACTCACGCGCCGCGAACGTTGGACTCACGCGCCGCGAACGTTGGACTCTCGCGCCGTGAGCGTTGGACTCACGCGGGTTGGGGGTTGGACTCTCGGGGATGGGAAGCTTGGGGGGTGCGCATCCGTCGTGTCGTGACCACCCGTGAGGGTGGGGTGTCCCAGGCTCCGTTCGACTCGTTCAACCTCGGTGACCACGTCGGGGACGACCCGGCCGCCGTCGCCGCCAACCGGCGCCGGCTGGCCGAGGGCATCGGGCTCGCCCCGGACCGGCTGGTCTGGATGGAACAGGTGCACGGCCGCACGGTCGGCGTCGTGGACGGACCGGTGGACGAGCCGCTGGAGGCCACGGACGCCGTCGTCACGACCCGGGAACGGCTCGGGCTCGTCGTGCTCACCGCCGACTGCGTCCCGGTGCTCCTGGGCGACCCGGAGGCGGGCGTGATCGCCGCCGTCCACGCCGGCCGCGTCGGCGCGCGGGTCGGCGTCGTCCCGGCCACCCTGGACCGCATGGTCGAGCTGGGCGCGGCCAGGGAGCGCATCGAGGTGCTGCTGGGCCCCGCCGTCTGCGGCCAGTGCTACGAGGTGCCCGCCGCGATGCGCGACGACGTCGAGAAGCACCTGCCCGGCAGCGCGTCGAAGACCCGCTCCGGCAAGCCCGCCCTCGACCTGCGCGCCGGCATCTGGCAGCAGCTCGCCGACGCGGGCGTGGCCCGGATCGGCGTGGACCCCCGCTGCACGGTCGAGGAGAAGTCCCTGTTCAGCCACCGCCGCGACCCGGGCACGGGTCGGCTCGCGGGCGTCGTCTGGATGGAACCGTGAACCGGCGCGAGGAGCTGGCCCTGTCGCTGGCGGAGGTCAGGGAACGCATCGCGTATGCCTGCGCGGCCGCCGGCCGGTCGCCGGACGAGGTCGAGTTGCTGGCCGTCACCAAGACCTTCCCCGCCGAGGACGTGGCCCTCCTCAGCGACCTCGGGCTCACCGCGTTCGCCGAGAACCGCGACCAGGAGGCGGGTCGCAAGACCGCCGAGTTCGCCGAGCTGCGCCCCGGCGCGCCGGCCCGCTGGCACATGGTCGGCTCGCTCCAGCGCAACAAGGCCAAGTCCGTCCTGCGCTGGGCCGACCGGATCGACACGATCGACTCGATCCGGCTCGCCGACGCCGTCGCCAAGGCCGCCACCGAGCCCGTCGACGTGCTCGTCCAGGTGAGCATCGACGGCGACGAGGCCCGGGGCGGTCACCCGATCGGTGACCTTCCGCGATTGGCCGATCACGTAGCACGATCGGATGAACTTAATCTGCGTGGTGTGATGACCGTCGCACCCATTGGGATGTCTCCAGAACGGGCGTTTGCTGCTCTATACGAAGCGGTAACCCGCTTGCGGGCCGATCATCCCGATGCCACCGTGATCTCGGCGGGGATGAGCGGTGACCTGGAGGATGCGATCGCGCACGGATCCACGTGCGTGCGTGTCGGAACAGCGTTGCTGGGCAGCCGGAGACTAGCCTCGCCGTAACTGTCCGGAACCTCTGGGACGGCCGCGACGTCCTTGCGGGTAGGGATCTCGGCGGAGGAAGGGCTCGAGCATGAGCGGGTTTCACAAGCTGAAGGCCTACTTCGGGATGGTTCCCGCCGAGTACGCCGACGACCCGGCCGCCTACGAGGACGACCGGCGCTACGCGGACTACCGGTCCGGGTACGCCGACTCCGACGACTACGAGCCGTACCCGGAGCAGCGCAGCCCCCGTCGCCGCTCGTTCAACGGCTACCGCGCCGAGCTGGACGAGGCGGACGACTACGAGCCGGAGCGCGGCGCCCGTCCGCGCCGGCCGTGGAGCGCGGACACGCACGGCGCGCTGGCCGTGGAGCCCCAGCGCGAGCCGGTCAGCAGGCCGCGGTCCGTGCCGGAGCCGGCGAGCCACCCGCTCGGCCGGATCACCACGCTGCACCCGCGCAGTTACAACGAGGCGCGGACCATCGGCGAACACTACCGCGACGGCACGCCGGTGATCATGAACCTCACCGACATGGATGACGCGGACGCCAAGCGGCTGGTCGACTTCGCGGCCGGGTTGGCCTTCGCCCTGCGCGGCTCGATCGACAAGGTCACCAACAAGGTGTTCCTTCTCTCACCGCCGAACATCGACGTCACGGCGGAGGACCGGAGGCGGCTCGCGGAGGGCGGGTTCCTCAACCAGGGCTGACTGGTGGCACAGTTGAGCATGTGGATGCCCTCTGGCTCGTGGTCTACTACGTGTTGTTCTCGTTCTGGCTGCTGCTCACGGCGCGTGTCGTCGTGGAGCTTGTCCGTAGTTTCGCCAGGGGATGGCGGCCTGCGGGCGGTGTCGCGGTGGCGCTTGAGACCGTCTACACCGTGACCGATCCTCCGGTCCGCCTGCTGCGTCGGCTCATCCCGACGGTGCGGATCGGCGGCATCGGTCTGGACTTGTCCATTATTGTGCTGTTGCTGGTCGTTATCATTCTGATGCGAGTAGCCGATCCCAGGTGAGGGGACCAGGGATGTCCACAGCCCAGGAGTGCGTGAGGTGATCTGATGCCGTTGACCCCCGCGGACGTGCACAACGTCGCGTTCAGCAAGCCGCCGATTGGCAAGCGGGGCTACAACGAGGACGAGGTGGACGCGTTCCTCGACCTGGTTGAGGGCGAGCTGGCCCGCCTGATCGAGGAGAACAACGACCTGCGCCAGCAGGTCGAGCAGCTCGACCAGCAGGTCGAGACCGCGCGTGCCGACCTCGAGGACGCTCGGGCGAAGGTTGCCGCAGGCGTCGGCCCCAGCCGCGTCGTGGACGAGCCGCGCCGGCTCGCACCGGTGCCGCCCCCCTCGGCGCTGGAGCAGACCTCGCCCGGCGGTGGTGGCGACCACCACGTGCAGGCCGCCAAGGTGCTCGGCCTGGCCCAGGAGATGGCCGACCGGCTGACCGGCGAGGCCAAGGCCGAGGCCGACGGCATGCTGTCGGAGGCCCGGACCAAGTCCGAGCAGCTCCTGTCGGAGGCGCGGGCCAAGGCCGACACGATGGTCAACGAGGCGCGCACGCGTGCCGAGACCATGCTCAACGACGCGCGGACCCGCGCCGAGACGCTGGAGCGGCAGGCCCGCGAGAAGGCCAGCGCGCTCGACCGCGACGCGCAGCGCAAGCACGCCGAGGTGATGGGCAACATCACCCAGGAGAAGAACACGCTCGAGAAGCAGATCGACAAGCTGCAGACCTTCGAGCGCGAGTACCGCACCCGGCTCAAGACGATGCTGGAGTCCTCGCTGCGCGACCTCCAGGACCGCGCCCCCGCGGCGCCGTCCGAGGGACGTCAGCAGGGCGGGTACTCGTTCGGGGCGCGCGCCGAGGCCGGCTGACCGGCGCAGCTGATCTAGTCTGCTGCACGTGCTCTCCATAGTCCTGCTGTTGGTGCTGGCAGCCCTGGGGTTGCTCGTGCCCGCGCTCACCAGCGCCCAGACGTACTGGGCCTGGCTGTCCGTGGGCGCGAGCGGGGCCGCTGCCGTGGTCCTGGCGCTCGACTGGTGGCTCCGCCGCCGGTCGGGCGCCAGGGCTGCCGGCACCGCAGCCGTTGATCACCAGGTTAGCGGTGGTGATCACGCCGCGGCGCTCGGGGGCGCTGCGGTCGAGGCCCCCCGAAGTTCACCTGATCAGGCAGAACCGGAGCCGGGCGAGGAGGACACGGACGCCGCCGACGCGTTGGTCGTGAGCGATCTCACGGACGAGGTGCGGGTGGTGGACGAACGCCCGCGCTACCACCTCGCGGGGTGCTCGTGGCTGGCCGCACGGCCCTCGCTGGGACTGCCGGTGAGCGAGGCGCGCCAGCTCGGCTTCACGCCGTGCGCGGTGTGCCGCCCGGACGCCGGCCTCGCGGCCGCGCGACGAGCCGCGACCCCGTCGGCCGACCGGGATCCGGCCGACCGGGACCGCGCCGGCGAGCAGGGGTCGACGGCCGACCGCGAGCGGGCCGCCGGCCAGGACTGAGCACCGGGCGAGCCGCGGCGAGCCTCCAGCGCGTGAACCCGGAGAAGTGGTTTGCGCGGTTCGGCTACCCTGGGTGCAGCACGGCGTCGATCCGGCCATCACCGGGGAGCCTCCGGAAGAACGGGTCCAGCGGACCTCAGTAGAACCGGACGGGTGCGGCCCGTCACAGCCGTCGAAAAGAGAGGCCAGAGCCTTCGCGCCCTGGCAAGCGGGGTGGTACCGCGGTGCGCCGTGCCCGGCGTGTCGTCCCCGTGAGCCGGTTGGACGCACGCGAGGAGCTGCACGATGGCCTACCCGAAGGCAGGCGAGGGGTCCGTTCCCTCCCAGCCGTCCTTCCCCGCCCTCGAGGAGGGCGTGCTCGACTTCTGGAAGTCCGACGGGACGTTCCAGGCGTCGATCGAGGCCCGCCCGGCCGGTGACAACGGGGCGAACGAGTTCGTCTTCTACGACGGCCCGCCCTTCGCCAACGGCCTGCCGCACTACGGCCACCTCCTCACCGGGTACGTGAAGGACGTCGTCCCCCGCTACCAGACCATGCGCGGCAAGCACGTCGAGCGCCGCTTCGGCTGGGACACCCACGGCCTGCCCGCCGAGGTCGAGGCGGAGAAGCAGCTCGGGTTCTCGTCCAAGAGCGAGATCGAGGCGTTCGGCATCGAGAAGTTCAACGAGGTCTGCCGCACGTCGGTGCTCCAGTACACCGACCAGTGGCGCGACTACGTGACCCGGCAGGCCCGCTGGGTGGACTTCGACAACGACTACAAGACCCTCGACCTGGACTACATGGAAAGCGTCATGTGGGCCTTCAAGACCCTGTGGGACAAGGGTCTGGTCTACGAGGGCTTCCGGGTGCTCTGGTACTGCTGGCGCTGCGAGACGCCGCTGTCCAACACCGAGACCAAGATGGACGACACCTACCGGGACCGGCAGGACCCGGCGGTGACCGTCGGCCTGCGCCTGGAGACCGGCGAGCTGGCCCTCGTCTGGACCACGACCCCGTGGACGCTGCCGTCGAACCTGGCCGCCGCCGTCCACCCGGACGTGGACTACGTCACGGTCGAGGCGAACGGCGAGCGCTACCTCCTCGCCGAGGCCCGCGTCGCGGCGTACGCGCGCGAGCTGGGCGAGGAGCCGCCGGTCGTGGCCCGTTGCAAGGGCTCCGACCTGGTGGGCCGCAAGTACACCCCGCCGTTCGGCTTCTTCCTCGGCCGGGAGAACGCGCACCAGGTGCTGGCCGCCGACTACGTCACCACCGAGGACGGCACGGGCATGGTGCACATCGCGCCCGCCTTCGGTGAGGAGGACAAGGTCGTCACGGACGCGGCGGGCATCGAGGTCGTCGTGCCGGTGGACGCGCACGGCCGGTTCACCTCCGAGGTGCCGCCGTACGAGGGGTTGCAGGTCTTCGAGGCGAACAAGGCGATCATCCGCGACCTGAAGGAAGCGGGCCTGCTGCTGCGCCACGAGACCTACGACCACCCGTACCCGCACTGCTGGCGGTGCGACAACGCGCTCATCCAGCGCGCGGTGTCGTCGTGGTTCGTCGCGGTGACGAAGTTCCGGGACCGCATGGTCGAGCTGAACCAGCAGATCAACTGGGTGCCCGAGCACATCAGGGACGGCCAGTTCGGCAAGTGGCTGGAGAACGCCCGCGACTGGAACATCTCCCGCAACCGGTTCTGGGGCTCGCCGATCCCGGTGTGGGTGTCGGACGACCCGGAGTACCCGCGGGTGGACGTGTACGGCTCGCTGGACGAGCTGGAGCGCGACTTCGGCGTGCGCCCGACCGACCTGCACCGGCCGGTGATCGACACCCTGACCCGGCCGAACCCCGACGACCCGACCGGGAAGTCGACCATGCGCCGGGTGCCGGAGGTGCTGGACTGCTGGTTCGAGTCCGGCTCGATGTCGTTCGCGCAGGTGCACTACCCGTTCGAGAACGCGGAGTGGTTCGAGGACCACTACCCCGGTGACTTCATCGTCGAGTACAACGGCCAGACGCGCGGCTGGTTCTACACCATGCACGTGCTGGCCACGGCGTTGTTCGACCGGCCCGCGTTCCGCAACTGCGTGGCGCACGGGATCGTGCTGGGCGACGACGGGCAGAAGATGTCCAAGTCGCGCAAGAACTACCCGGACGTCAACGAGGTGTTCCGGCGGGACGGCTCGGACGCGATGCGCTGGTTCCTGATGGCGTCGCCGATCCTGCGGGGCGGCGACCTGGTGGTGACCGAGCGCGGCATCCGCGACGCGGTGCGCCAGGCCGTGCTGCCGCTGTGGAACTCCTGGTACTTCCTGGCCCTGTACGCCAACGCGGAGGGGGTCGAGGGGCGCTGGCGGACGGACTCGCAGCACGTGCTGGACCGGTACGTGCTGGCGAAGACGCACGACCTGGTCGCCGGGGTGACCGCGCAGCTCGACGCCTACGACATCTCGGGCGCGTGCGCGTCGATCCGGGAGTTCCTGGAGGTGCTGACCAACTGGTACGTGCGGCGTTCGCGCGACCGGTTCTGGTCGGGCGAACGGGACGCGATCGACACGCTGCACACCGTGCTGGAGGTGGTGAGCCGGGTGGCCGCGCCGCTGCTGCCGCTGACCGCGGAGTCGGTGTGGCGGGGGCTGACCGGCGGCCGGTCGGTGCACCTGACCGACTACCCGGTGGCGGCGGACCTGCCCGCGGACGACGCCCTGGTGGCCGCGATGGACCAGGTGCGGCAGGTGGCGTCCACGGCGTTGTCGCTGCGCAAGTCGAACAAGCTGCGGGTGCGGCTGCCGCTGGCCAGGCTGGTGATCGCGGCGGCGGACGTGGCGCAGCTGGAGCCGTTCACCGAGGTCCTGCGGGACGAGGTGAACGTCAAGGAGGTCGAGCTGACCACGGACGTGGACGCGCACGGCCACTTCCAGCTCGCGGTCAACGCCCGCGCCGCCGGGCCCCGGCTGGGGCCGGACGTGCAGAAGGTCATCAAGGCCGTGAAGGCCGGTGACTGGCAGGAGGTGGACGGCAAGGTCGTGGCCGCCGGGATCGAGCTGTTCCCGGAGGAGTACGAGCAGCGGCTGGTCGCCACGGACCGGGGCGCGACGGCGGCGCTGCCCGACAGCGGCGGGCTGGTCGTGCTGGACACCGAGGTGACCGAGGAGCTGGCCGCCGAGGGCGTCGCGCGCGACCTGGTGCGCGTGGTGCAGCAGGCGCGCAAGGACGCCGGGCTGGAGGTGTCGGACCGGATCGCGTTGACGTTGCGGCTGCCCGACGCGGTGGCGGACGCGGTGCGCCGGTTCGAGGCGTTCGTGCAGGAGGAGACCCTGGCGGGGTCCGTCGAGTACGGCGAGGTCGACCACGGGTCGGACGGTGTCGTCGGCGACGGGCAGAAGGTCCGGGTCGCGGTCGCCCGGATCTGAGCACCACGCCCGGTCGCCCGGATCCGAGTAGTTGGAGTGGTCGTTGGGGGTTGCGGGCCATGGTCCGCAACCCCTTGGCGATGTTGGTGTGGCCTGCGAGGCGTGGGGCGTTGATGGCGAGGTTGCGCAGGCTGGCCATGACGCGGGGTGCGTTGCCGGTGCGGACGCGGGAGGCGTCTTCGTCGTAGGTGACGTCGCGGACCCAGTGCAGCCGGTTCTCGATCCGCCAGTGGCCTCTGACGAGTTCGGCGATGCGGGCGGGGTGGCATCGTGGCCGGTCGGGCTGCTCACCCCCGACGCGGTGCAGGCGCCGCGCCGGCCGGTGGTCCGGCAGGTCCGGTAGCGCTCGATCGGGAACGCGGTGCGGGCGTGGGGGAAGTCCACCTCGCCGAAACCGTGCTCCCCGAGCGGGGCGACCCGGATCGTGCGCGGTTCGGTGCGGCCGTGCCCGCGCTCGGCGAACACCGGCACGGGCATGTCGTCCCCGGGGCAGGGAGTCGAGCCGGGTGTAGACCTTCGGCCATCCGGTCCTGACGGTGAACACGCAGTGCGCCCCGCGTGCGTGCGGGTAGCGGGCGTGGGCGCGTTGGGTGTGCGGCGCGTCGGCGGTCACCACCACACCGGTCGGGTCGACGGTGTCGGGCAGCGGGACGAACCCGGCCGACTCGCCGCCGGTGGGCACCTGCCGCCGACCGGCCGCCATCCCGGTGTCGTGGCGGAACGCGGCCATCAGATGCACCCCCGACCCGCCGGCCGGGCCGAACGTGCCGGCCACCGACTCGCCGTCCACCGCCACCGCCCGCGGCGGATCGGCCGGGTCCCCCTCGGGCGTCCGCGAGGCCGGCCAAGCGCCGATCACCGCGTCCAGCACGTCGCCGTCCACCAGCGATGACACCCGCACCGTGGACTCCCCCGGCGCGACGAACCGTCCCGGACCAATGTCGAAGCGGACCCCGAGCCGTTCCAACAATCGTTGCGGCGCATCGGCGGCCCACTCGCCGATCTCCGTGAACGACCGCGCCCCCGCCACCACCGCAGCCGCCGCGAGCGACAGAATCGAGGTCAACGAATGCCGCACACCCCGACGCTCGCGCGGGTCCGGCACCCGTTCCATGAACACCCGCAGGCCGGCGACCTGCCCGACCGGCACCGAGGCCGGCCGATCGACAACACCGGCCATCGGACAGGATGACAACGCGGGCACGGCACTGCCCAGATCATGCGACTTCGACAATCACATGATCGACCAGAGCGCCGTGCCCGCCCCGCATTCAGGCCCTGAACAGCACAAACGACTTTGCCGGAACCCTGCCCCGGGCGGGGGACCCCTGCTTTTATCCTGCCGGCGGGGGAGGACGAAGTCAGCCGCTCGGCGCTGACCTGTGGACAACTCGTCGACCCGCTGCGCGGGGAGCCGGGGTCGGTGGACGCGCGGCTCGCGGGTCGTCGTCCGGGGCGAGGTCCGTCTCCAAGGGCTGATCAGCACCTGGCGGTCGTGCGCGACCGCGCGGTGACGCTGTTCCGGCACTGCGAGGCCCGACGCCGTGCGGGAGGCGGTCGCCGCCCGCGTCGGCATGGATGTGTCCCTGTTCCCGCCGGACTCGGTGCGGGTGGACCGCGCGTTCCCCGTCGAGCTGGTGCCGCGGGGGTCGGCCGAGCCGACCGGACCGTCACAGCACGTCGTCGCGCTCCAGGCTGTTCCGCAGCTGGGTCAGGCACCGGCCCCGGGTCGGGCCGATGGAGCCGCGCGGCATGGCCAGGGCCTCGGCCACGGCCCGGTACTCCGCCCGACCCGCCAGCACGGTCAGGCGGAGCAGTTCCTGGCAGCGGCGGGACAGGGCGTTGAACGCGCGCCAGAGGCGGCGGTCGCGGTCGTCGCGCAGCGCCTCCGGCTCCGGCAGCCAGCGGTCGTCGGGCATGTCCACGGCCGAGTCGGTGGACAGGGCGGGGCGGCCGTTGCGGTCGCGCCAGGCCCGCTGCGCCTCGCGCCGGGTGGCGACGATCAGCCAGCCGGCCACGGCGCGCGGCTCGGTCAGCCGCTCCAGGTGGCGCAGGAGGCTGAGCCACACCGTCTGCACGACGTCCTCGGCGGTGGTCTCGTCCAGGCCGTTGCCCCGGGCCACGTGCCACACCAGCGGGGTCAGCTCGGCGACCAGGGAGTCCAGCGCGGCCTTCGAGCCCTCCTGCGCGGCCACGACCAGGGCGGCCTGCCGCTCGTACCGCGACGCCTGCGCCATGATCGCCGCCACGCCCAGCTCGTCCCGGCCGGGGTCCTCCGGGATGGCCTCGGCCAGCTCCGCGCGCAGGTGGTCCAGCCGGGGGTCCAGCTCGTCGCTCATGACGTCTCCTTCCCGCGCTGGGAGCCGCGCACCCGGCGTTCGGTGTTGCCGACCTGCTCGCTGACCTTCGCCCTCGCGTGCGACACGTACCGCCGCACCGACGACCGCCGGCAGCCCAGCACGTCGGCGATCTCGCCGTCGTCGAAGTCCCAGAACCGCAGCACCAGCGCCGTGCGCAGGTGGTCCGGCAGGTTCGCGACCGCGGCCAGCGTGCTGACCAGCTCGTGCCACGTCTCGGCGTCCCGCTGCCGGGGCACCAGGACGCGGTACGTGCCGCGCTGCCGGGCGACGACCTCGTCGGTGAGGTCCCCCGGCAGCTCCCGCCGGCGGGCCTGGTCCACCAGCAGGTTGCGGATCGTCCTCACCAGCCAAGCACGTCTGGACCTCGGGGCGATCACCGGCCAGTGGCGCCACGCGGTCACGAACGCCTCCTGCACCGCGGACTCGTGGTCCAGGTGGGGGGACATCACCGCCGCGAAGCGGAACAGCCTGGTGCGCTCCCGGTGGTAGAAGTCGCTGAAGGTGGCCGCGTGGTCGTCGGGATCCTCCGGCGTCACGAACCCTCCCCCCTCTGGTCCCGGTACCGGGAAGACGGACGAGACCGGGGGTTGTGGAGGAAAGACGGTCAGGCGGGTCGCCGGTCACCCCTCCTGGCCGCCGCCGTGCGCAGCAGCCGGACCCACGCCGACCACCGGGCCGGCCGGGCGGGCGGCCGACCGGCGGCGCGGGCCGCGTTGTCGAGCAGGTCTTCGATGAGCGCGTCGTGCAACCACCGCACGGCCAGCGGCCAGGCCAGGCGCATCAGGCCGCGCGGCCGACCGGTCAGAGTGTGCCGCAACCCGCCCGGGACCGCTTCCAGCACATGGGTGCCGACCATGCCGATGGTCGGGTCGAACGCGAACTCGACCCGTCGGCCGGGCACGTGCGCGGTGCAGCGGTAGCGGACGAACCCGTGCCCGCCGTCCGCGCCCACGCCCAGCGGGCGGTCGAGCACCAGCGCGGGCCACCGGTCGGACGGCCACAGCTCGACCAGCCGGTCGACCAGCGCCGCGCTGTCGGGGATCGGGCGGGTGTGCACGTTCCGGATCATCACGACCACCTCCGTACGGGACCGTATGGTCCGACACCGTACGGTAGCGTATGGAGTCATGGCACGGCGGACGCGCGACGACTGGACCGCGGTGGCGTTGCGGGCACTGGCGGAGGGCGGCGTCGCGGCGGTCGCCGTGGAACCCCTCGCGGCCAGGCTCGGCGCGACCAAGGGGAGCGCCTACTGGCACTTCCCCAACCGCGAAGCCCTGCTCAAGGCCACCCTCGAACGCTGGGAGCGCGAGCACACCGAGGCCGTGATCGAGCTGGTCGAGTCGGTGGCGGAGCCGGCGGCGAGGCTGCGGCTGCTGTTCGGGACCGTGCTGGAACGCACGCGGCACAGCGCGGTGGAACTGGCCATGCTCGCCGCCAAGGACGACCCGGCGGTGGCCCCGGTGCTGCGGCGCGTCACGGACCGCCGGCTCGGCTACCTGGAGGCGTTGTTCGGGGAGCTGGGGTTCCCCGCCGACGTGGCGCGCCGGCGGGCCGTGCTCGCCTACTCCGCCTACCTCGGGCAGGCGCAGTTGCTGTCGGCCGCGCCGGACGTGCTCGGGGAGCGCCCGGCGCTGCTGGAGGAGACGCTGGCGGCGGTGGTGTCGCGTGCCTGACCCGTTCCGGTTCGCGGTCCGGGTCAAGCCCGGCGCGAAGCGCGAGGCCGTCGGCGGCCGGTGGGGCGACGGCGCGCTGGTCGTCGCGGTCGCCGCGCCGGCCGTGGAGGGCAAGGCCAACGAGGCCGTGCGGCGGGCGCTGGCCAAGGCGTTCGGCGTGCGCCGGCAGGACGTCGCGGTGGTCGCGGGCGAGCGCGGCCGGGACAAGGTCGTGCTGGTGGACCCTGCCCCGGCCGCCGCCGCCGAGGTGCTGGCGCGGCTGCTGGGGGACTAGGCCGCCAGCGTCCACACCGCGTGCGCGATGGCGTCGGTGTTGCGGTCCAGCGCGGTCGCGTTCACGTTGGCCGTGGTGTCGCACGAGCGGTGGTAGCAGCGGTCGAACGCGGTGCCCGCCGTGCCGCCCCACTTCTGCGCCTGGGCGGACGTCTTGATGCCCTCCGCGCCGGTGAACGTGCCGCCGACGGGGATGCCGGCCCGTGCGAACGCCGCGTGGTCGGACCGGCCGCCCACGCTGGTCAGCTCGGTCTGCACGCCGATCGAGGTGAAGTAACCCTGCAACGTCTGCTGGAGGGCCAGCGACCCGGACGGCTGCCCGGACGCGCTGTAGACGAAGTAGCCGGGGTTGGGCGAGCCGATCATGTCGAAGTTCAGGTACGCGTCGATCCGCGAGCGGTCCGTGGTGGACAGCGAGTTCACGTAGTACGTCGAGCCGACCAGGCCCAGCTCCTCCGCGCCCCACCAGGCGAACCGCAGGTGCTTGGTGGGCTGGAAACCGCTCGACCGCACGGCCAGCGCGACCTCCAGCAGCCCGGCCGAGCCGGTGCCGTTGTCGTTGATGCCCGGACCGGCCGTCACGCTGTCGAGGTGCCCGCCGACCATGACCACGTTGTTCAGGTCGCCGCCGGGCCAGTCGGCGATGAGGTTGTAGCCGGTGGCGCCGCTGCTGGTGAACGACTGCACCCGGGTGGTGAAGCCGGCGGCGTCGAGCTTGGACTTCACCCAGTTCACCGAGGCGAGGTAGCCGGGCCGGCCGTGCGCCCGGTTGCCGCCGTTGGCGGTGGCGATGCTCTGGAGCTGGGCGAGGTCGGCCTGGACGGCGGAGACCGGGATGTTCGGCCCGGCCAGGGCGGACGGCGGTGGCGCGGCGGTGGCCGAGCCGAGGCCCGAGCCCAGGAGCGCGCCGGTGGTGACCAGCGCGATGGAGATCGTGCGCAACTTCACGGTGACTCCCGCAGGGAAGGTGTCTCGGGGACGGTAGGGAGGTGACCGGGGCGGCGGACCCGATCTTCACCGTGCCCGGTTCGGCGGGCGTCGCGCTAGGGGCGTTCGACTGGTGACGCTGCGTCGCGGTGCCGGATTAGTCCATATCGGGGGGACCAGGGAGAATGACCCCGTCGAGTGACGAGGGTGGACGACGCGTGGAGGTCGAGTGGGCGGTGTGACGGGCTACCTGGGCATCGCCGCCGCGGTTCTGCTCATCTCGGTCATCGCGGTGCGGGTCTCGATCCGGCTCGGTCTGCCGTCGCTCCTGCTCTACCTCGGCATCGGCGTGCTGCTCGGCGAGGCGGTCCTGGGCATCCAGTTCGAGGACGCGGACCTCACCCGGTCGCTGGGCACGGTCGCGCTCGTGCTGATCCTCACCGAGGGCGGCCTCACCACCCGGTGGAACGCCGTGAGACCGGCGCTGGGCCTGGGCATCACGCTGTCCACGGTGGCCGTCGGCGTGAGCATCGCGGTCACCGGGTTCGCGCTGCACTTCCTGCTGGACATGGACTGGCGCACGGCGCTGCTGTGGGGCGCGGTGCTGTCGTCCACCGACGCCGCGGCGGTGTTCAGCGTGCTGCGCGGGGTCGGGGTCGGCAAGCGGCTCATCGGCGCGCTGGAGCTGGAGTCCGGCATCAACGACGCCCCGGTCTACATCGCCGTCGTGCTGCTCGCCTCGCCCGACCCGATCACCTGGACCGCGCCGCTGCTGATGGTCTACGAGCTGGTCGCCGGCGGGCTGATCGGCATCGCGCTCGGCTGGGTCGGCGGCGTCGCGCTGCGCCGGGCCGCGCTGCCCGCCACGGGCCTGTACCCGCTGGCCACGGTCGCCGTCTGCCTGCTCGCCTACACCTTCGGCGACCTCGCCCACGCGTCCGGCTTCCTCGCCGTCTACACCGCCGCGCTGGTGCTCGGCAACGCGCGGCTGCCGCACCGGTCGGACACCCTGTCGTTCGCCGAGGGGCTGGGCTGGGTCGCGCAGATCGGGCTGTTCGTGCTGCTCGGCCTGTACGCCTCGCCCGACCGGCTGCTCGACGCGCTGGTGCCCGCGCTCGTCGCGGGCGCGGTGCTGGTGCTGCTGGCCCGGCCGCTGTCGGTGTTCTTCGCCTCGCTGCCGTTCCGGGTGCCCTGGCGGGAACAGGTGTTCGTGTCGTGGTCCGGGCTGCGCGGCGCCGTGCCGATCGTGTTCGCCCTCATCCCGCTGATCGGCCAGGTGCCGGGCGCGCAGCGGCTGGTCGACGCGGTGTTCGTGCTGGTCGTCGTGCTGACCGTGGTCCAGGGCACCACCCTGCCGTGGCTCGCCAAGTGGCTGCGGCTGGTCAAGTCCGGCGAGGCGCACGAGGTGCAGGTGGACTCGTCGGCGCTGGACGCGCTGGGCGCGGAGCTGCTCCAGGTCCGCATCCAGCCCGGCTCCAAGCTGCACGGCGTCTACCTGTCCGAGCTGAGGTTGCCGCCGGGGTCCTCGGTGAGCCTGGTCGTGCGCGACGAGCAGGGCTTCACGCCGCAGCCGACGACCCGGCTCCAGGAGCACGACCAACTGCTCGTGGTGTGCACGGAGGCCATGCGCACGGCGACCGAGCAGCGCATCCGGGCCGTCGACCGGGCGGGCCGGTACGCCCGCTGGAAGGGCGACGTCGGCCTGCCCTGACGTTCCGCTCCCAGGATGTGAACGCCGCTCGACGGGAGCGAGCGGGCTGCGTTAGCGTCGGGGCGAAGGTCATGAGTGCCAGCGCGAAGCCCAGGCTCGCTGGCCGGCAACCCTCCAACCGCGGTGGGGTGCCCCTGGTGAGGACCTGGCCTGGCGCGCAGGGCGTCCGGCAAGCGCGGGCTCCCTCTGGTGACGGGGTCCCGGACCCTCCGGAGGGCGTCATGACGATCGCAGTTCCCCGCACCACGGTTGCCGGCCCCGAGCAGGCGGCGCTGCCGCGGGTGGTGGGCGCGTCGCTGCGCGTGCCGCTGGTCACCGGCGAGCGCGTCGAGTACGCCAACCTCGACCACGCGGCCAGCGCGCCGTGCCTGGAGCAGGTGCGCGACGCGGTGGACGAGGTGCTGCCCTGGTACGCGAGCGTGCACCGGGGCGCGGGCTTCGCCTCGCAGGTCAGCACCAAGGTCTACGAGCAGGCCCGCGCGTCCGTCCGGCGGTTCCTCAACGCCCGCGACACCGACGCCGTGGTGTTCGCCCGCAACACCACCGACGCGTTGAACCTCCTGGCCAGGAGCCTGCCCCGGCACACGGCCGTGATCCTGTTCGACACCGAGCACCACGCCGCGCTGCTGCCGTGGCGCGGTCCGCACGTGCGCCGCCTGCGCGCCCCCGCCTCGCCCGCCCAGGCGACCCTGGACCTGGACCGGGCGCTGCGCGAGGCCCCCGTCGGCCCCCGGCTGGTCGTGGTGGCCGGCGCGTCCAACGTGACCGGCGAGGTGTGGCCGGTCGCCGAGCTGGCCCGGGTCGCCCGCCGGCACGGCGCCCGGATCGCCCTCGACGCCGCCCAGCTCGCGCCGCACCGGCCGGTGGACGTGCGGGCGCTCGACGTGGACTACACCGTGCTGTCCGGGCACAAGGTCTACGCGCCGTTCGGCGCGGGCGCGCTGGTCGGCCGGTCCGACTGGTTGCAGGCCGCCGAGCCCTACCTGGTCGGCGGCGGCGCGACGGCCCGCGTCACCGACCACGGGGACCGGCTGGGCGTGGCCTGGTCGGCGGTGCCCGAGCGGCACGAGGCGGGCACGCCGAACGTGGTGGGTGTGCACGCCCTGGCCGTCGCCTGCGACGTGCTGGGCCGGCACTGGGAGCGGACCACCGCGCACGAGCGCGTGCTGCTGGCCAGGCTCCGCGAAGGGCTGCGGACCGTGCCCGGCGTGCGCGAGCTGGCGTTGTTCGGCCCCGACCACGACCGGGTGGGCGTGGTGAGCTTCACCGTGGGCGGCCACGACGCCGGCTACCTGGCCGCGGCCCTGTCCGCCGAGCACGGCATCGGCGTGCGCGACGGCGCGTTCTGCGCCCACGTGGCGGTGCACCGCCTCACCGGGGGCGAGCGGGCGCTGCGCGCGTCCATCGGGCTGGGCACCACCGAGGAGCACGTGGACCGCTTCATCGCCGCGCTGCGCAGGCTCGTCACCGAGGGTTCGCGGTGGGAGTACGAGCAGCGGGACGGCCGCTGGACCCCGCTGGACGACCAGCGCGCGCTCCCGCCGTTCCTGCGCTGACTCCGATGCTGGACAATGGCCCGGTGAGCACCGATCCCCACACCGAGCCGGACACGCCGGACCAGCCGGACGCCCCGTTGCCGAAGCGGCGGGTCCTGCTGCTGGCCGTCATCGCGCCGCTGGTGTTGGCGCTCGACCTGGTCACCAAGGTCATCGCGGTGGAGAACCTGGAGGGGCGCGAGCCGATCGAGCTGTTCGGCGGCCTGCTCTACCTGCCGCTGATCCGCAACACCGGCGCGGCGTTCGGCCTGGCCGAGGGCTGGACGGTGATCCTCGCGCTGATCGCGTCCAGCGTGGTCGTGTTCATCCTGTGGATCGCGCGCCGGCTGCGGTCGGTCGGCTGGGCCATCGGCCTCGGCCTGGTGCTGGGCGGCGCGATGGGCAACCTGGTCGACCGGATCTTCCGCGCCCCCGGCCCGCTGCGCGGCGGGGTGGTCGACTTCATCTCCGTGCTCGACCCGTGGGGCAACTTCTTCCCGGTGTTCAACCTGGCCGACTCGGCCATCTGCGTGGGCGGCGGCGTGATCGTGCTGATGGCGTTGTTGCAGCGCGACTACGACGGCACCCGCGTGGAGAAGAAGGCCGACCCCAAGAAGGCCGGCGCATGAGCGGCTACCGCACGCTGCCCGTGCCGGACGGCCTGGACGGGATGCGGGTCGACGCCGGGCTGGCCAAGCTGCTCGGCCTGTCCCGCACCGCCGTCGCCGCGTTGACCGAATCGGGTGACGTCGTGCTCGACGGGCAGCCCGCGGGCAAGTCCGACCGGCTGGTGGCGGGCTCCGTGCTGGAGGTCACCCTGCCCGAGCCGGAACGCCCGGTGCAGGTGCAGGCCGTGCCCGTCGAGGGCCTGGAGATCCTGCACGAGGACGACGACGTGATCGTGGTCGACAAGCCGGTCGGCGTGGCCGTGCACCCCAGCCCCGGCTGGACCGGCCCCACCGTGGTGGGCGGCCTGGCGGCGGCCGGGATCAGGATCGCCACGTCCGGCGCGGCCGAGCGGCAGGGCGTCGTGCACCGGCTGGACGTCGGCACGACCGGCGTGATGGTCGTGGCCAAGAGCGAGAGCGCCTACTCGGCGTTGAAGTACGCGTTCAAGGAGCGCACGGTCGAGAAGCTCTACCACGCGCTCGTGCAGGGCCACCCCGACCCGATCAAGGGCACCATCGACGCCCCGATCGACCGGCACCCGAAGCACGACTACAAGTTCGCCGTGATGGCCAACGGCAAGCCCAGCGTGACGCACTACGAGGTGGTGGAGGCGTTCCGCGCCGCGTCGCTGCTCGACGTGCACCTGGAGACCGGCCGGACGCACCAGATCCGGGTGCACTTCTCGGCGCTGCGGCACCCGTGCGTCGGCGACCTCACCTACGGCGCGGACCCGGTGCTGGCCAAGCGCCTCGGTGTGACGCGGCAGTGGCTGCACGCCCGGACGCTCGGCTTCCACCACCCGGCCGACGGCCAGTGGGTGTCGTTCACCAGCGAGTACCCCGCCGACCTCGCGAACGCGCTGGAGCTGCTGCGCGCGGAGGGGTACTGACCCCGTTGGGGCGCAACACTTTCGCCTCGCACGTGACGTAGGACATATCGCTTTCCACGGGATCGTTTGGCTTGCGAAGCTTTTGCCGGACGACGTGGGGGTGGCGGATGGACAACAGGGCCCGGCTGGTGGCGCTCCTGGGCACCTTGTGCCTGCTCGGACCGCTCTCGATCGACGCGTACCTGCCCGCGTTCCCGGGCATCGCCGCGGAGTTCGGCTCGACCGAGTCGGAGATCCAGCTCTCGCTGACCACGTTCATCCTGGGCCTGTCGGCCGGGCAGCTGGTGGTGGGTCCGCTGTCGGACTCGTGGGGCAGGCGCCGGCCGTTGCTGGTGGGCATCGGCAGCTACGTGGTGATCTCGCTGGTCTGCGCCGTCGCGCCCAGCGCGCTCGCGCTGTCGGGGTTGCGGCTGCTCCAAGGGCTCGGCGTGGCGTCGGGGTTCGTGATCGCGATGGCGGTGGCGCGCGACCGGTTCGAGGGACTGGCGATGGCGCGGTTCATGTCGTTGATCATGCTGGTCAACAGCCTGGGGCCGGTGGTCGCGCCGGTGCTGGGCGGTCAGCTGCTGCGGTTCACCAGCTGGCGCGGGACGTTCGTCGCGCTCGCCCTGATCGGGGCGGCGCTGCTGGTCGCGCTGGTGTTCGGCCTGCCGGAGACGTTGCCGCGGCACCGGCGGCGCCCGGCGAACCTGCTGCTCACGCTCAAGGTGTTCGGCGGGCTGCTGGCCGACCGGAAGTTCGTCGGCTACGCGGTCGCGTCGGCGTTGGCGCTCGGGGCGCTGTTCGGGTACGTGGCGGGGGCGTCGTTCGTGCTCCAGGGCGTGTACGGGCTGTCGCCGCAGCAGTTCAGCCTGGTGTTCGGCGCGAACTCGGTGGCGATCGTGCTGGCCGGGGTGCTCAACACCCGGCTGACCGGGCGGATCATGCCGCGGCCGCTGCTCACGATCGGGCTGGTGGGTGCGGCGACCGGCGGGGCGGGGCTGCTGGTCGGCGGGCTGGTGGGCGGTGGGCTGGCCACGTTCCTGCCGCCGTTGTTCGTGCTGACGATGAGCGTGGGACTGCTCATGCCGAACGCCGGTTCGCTGGCGATGGCCCGGCACCCGGAGGCCGCGGGCAGCGCGTCCGCCGTGCTGGGGGTGACGACGTTCCTGGTGGGCGGCCTGATGGCCCCGCTGGTCGGCGCCGGCGGCTCGGCCAGCGTCCTGCCGATGGTGACCGTGATGGCCGCCTCCACCTTCCTGGCCCTGCTGACCTTCCTCACCCTGACCAGGGGCGACCTGGGCATCACCCGCGACCCCACCCCAACCCGCTAACCGGCGTGTCCTACGTCCGCGTCGCGCGTGTCCTACGTTCGGAACACCCGAGTTGAACGTTCAGAACAAGGTCCGGTCGTCCTGAACGTTCAACTCGGGGTACGCGAACGTAGGACACGCGCGTTCCGAACGTAGGACACGCGCGTTAGTCGTCGATGGTCCAGACCAGGGTGTTCAGGTCGGTTTCGGGGCGGGCGCTCCAGCGGACGGAGAAGATCACGGTGTCCTCGGGCAGCACGTAGACGGTGTGGCCGCCGGCGGTCTCGCCCGGTTGCACGCCGATCTTGTGCGGCGGCCGGGACGACAGCGACACCGGGGCCTTGCTCACCGTCTCGCCCTTGTTGGTCATCAGCACGAGGTACATGTCCGGCAGGGCGTTGAACGGCACCTGGCCGATGTTCGACAGCTCCGTGTGCACGACCACGGCCCGCTCGCCGGCCGCCAGCTTGTACCCGGCCGCGGTGAACAGGAAATCCGCCGGGTCGACCACCTCGACCAGCTGGATCGTGAACCGCGCCCCCTCCAGGCCCTCGGTCTCCAGCGTGCTGCCGATCTTGCCCGTGCGCGACCGCGGGGCCGGCGCCTGGTCGCCCCGCGCCCACCCGGACGTGCCCGGCACGCCCCACGTGCTCATCGGCTCCGGCACGCGCACCGGCCCGGACGGCGGCCCCGTCGGCACGGGCTGCGGCCCGGAGTGCGGCTGCGCCGGGAACGGCGTGCTCGGCGGACCCTGCGGGACCGGGTGGCCGGGGTAGGAGCCGGACGGCGTGCCCTGCACGGGCGGGTACGGACCGCTCGGCGTGCCGCGGACGGCCTGCCCGCCGGGCCCCGAGTAGTTGCCCCACGCCACGCTGTTGGCCAGCGCCTTGCGGATGCCGTTCGGGTCGCACTCCACGCCCACGAGCAGCGGCAACCCGCTGCCGGACAACGTGATCAGCCGGGTGGCGGCCTCCCGCGGGTCCATGCCCAGCCGTGCGGCCACCTCGTGCACGGCGGCACGGCCCATCTCGGCGATCATGGCCAGGAGACGGGCGTCGACGGGGTCCGGCGCTACCACACCTTGAACGCTACCCGCCCGGCAACTCCCGCGCCCCATTGACCCGCCGGGACGTCACGACACGATCAAGCCCCGGTCGTGGTCGGTGATCTTCGTGCGTTGTAGGGTCGGCGGGTCTCTGCCCGAGCGCCAGTCCCGGGCCCGCTGCGATCTTCAGGGGGGTTTGGGTGTCCGACTCGTTTGTGCACCTCCACGTGCACACCGAGTACTCGATGCTCGACGGCGCGGCCAAGCTGAAGGACATGTTCGCCGAGTGCGAGCGGATGGGCATGCCCGCGGCCGCGATCACCGACCACGGCAACATGTACGGCGCGTACGACTTCTACAAGCAGGCGACCGCCGCGGGCATCAAGCCGGTCATCGGCATCGAGGCGTACATGGCGCCGGACTCGCGCTTCAACAAGAAGCGCGTGCTGTGGGGCGACCCCGGCCAGAAGGCCGACGACGTCTCCGCCAGCGGCGCGTACACCCACCAGACGATCTGGGCCCGCACCAACGAGGGCCTGCACAACCTGATGAAGCTGTCCAGCAAGGCGTCCACCGAGGGCCAGCTGGGCAAGTGGCCGCGGATGGACGCCGAGCTGATCGCCGAGCACTCGGCGGGCCTCATGGCGACCACCGGCTGCCCGTCCGGCGAGGTGCAGACCCGGCTCCGCCTCGGCCACGAGAGGGAGGCCCTGGAGGCCGCCGCGAAGTGGCGCGACATCTACGGCGCGGACAACTTCTTCGTCGAGCTGATGGACCACGGCATCGAGATCGAGAGCCGAGTCCGGGGCGGTCTGCTGGAGATCGCCAAGAAGCTCGCCATCCCGTTCGTGGTGACCAACGACTCGCACTACACCTACGCCGAGGACCGCGAGGCGCACGAGGCGCTGCTGTGCGTGCAGACCGGCAAGACGCTGCAGGACCCGAGCCGGTTCAAGTTCGACGGCACGGGCTACTACCTGAAGTCGCCGGAGGAGATGCGCGCGATCGACTCCTCCGACGCCTGGCAGGAGGGGTGCCGCAACACCCTGCTGGTGGCCGAGAAGGTCGACACGACCGGCATGTTCGCGTTCCAGAACCTGATGCCGCGCTACCCGACCCCGGACGGCAAGTCCGAGGCCGAGTACTTCCGCGAGGAGGTCTGGGCGGGCATGCGCCGCCGGTTCCCGGACGGCGTGGACGAGGTGCACCGGCAGCAGGTCGAGTTCGAGATCGACGTCATCCTCCAGATGGGCTTCCCGTCCTACTTCCTGGTGGTGGCCGACTTCATCAACTGGGCGAAGTCCAACGGCATCCGCGTCGGCCCCGGCCGCGGCTCGGCCGCGGGCGCGCTGATCGCCTACGCGATGGGCATCACCGATCTCGACCCGCTGGCCCACGGCCTGATCTTCGAGCGGTTCCTCAACCCGGACCGCGTCAGCCCGCCCGACATCGACATCGACTTCGACGAGCGCCGGCGCGGTGACGTGATCCGGTACGTCACCGAGAAGTGGGGCGTCGACAAGGTCGCCCAGGTCATCACGTTCGGCACGATCAAGGCGAAGGCGGCGATCAAGGACTCCGCCCGCGTGCTGTACGGGCAGCCGGGCTACGCCGTGGCCGACCGCATCTCCAAGGCCATGCCGCCCGCCGTGATGGGCAAGGACATCCCGCTGGCGGGCGTGTTCGACCCGTCGCACAAGCGCTACTCCGAGGCGGCCGAGGTCCGGGCGCTGTACGAGACGGACCCGCAGGTCAAGGAGATCATCGACACCGGCCGCGGCCTGGAGGGCCTGATCCGCAACGCGGGCGTGCACGCCTGCGCGGTGATCATGTCCGCGGAGCCGCTGATGGACCACATCCCGGTCTGGATGCGCCCGCAGGACGGCTCGATCATCACCCAGTTCGACTACCCGACGTGCGAGACGCTCGGCCTGCTGAAGATGGACTTCCTGGGCCTGAGCAACCTCACCACGATCGACGACGCGCTGAAGAACATCGAGCTGAACGGCAAGGGCAAGATCGACATCTCGTCCGTGCCGCTGGACGACAAGAAGACCTACGAGCTGCTGGGCCGCGGCGACACCCTGGGCGTGTTCCAGCTCGACGGCGGGGCCCTGCGGGACCTGCTGCGGCTGATGCGCCCGGACAACTTCGAGGACGTCTCGGCCGTCATCGCGCTCTACCGGCCGGGCCCGATGGGCGCGAACTCGCACACGAACTACGCGCTGCGCAAGAACAAGCAGCAGGAGATCGTGCCGATCCACCCGGAGCTGGAGGAGCCCCTGGCGGAGATCCTGGACACGACGTACGGCCTGATCGTGTACCAGGAGCAGGTCATGGCGATCGCGCGGAAGGTGGCGGGCTACTCGCTGGCCCAAGCGGACCTGCTCCGCCGCGCGATGGGCAAGAAGAAGAAGGAGATCCTCGACAAGGAGTTCACCGGCTTCGAGAAGGGCATGCTGGACAACGGCTACTCGCCGGAGGCCATCAAGACCCTGTGGGACATCCTGGTCCCGTTCGCCGACTACGCGTTCAACAAGGCGCACTCCGCCGCCTACGGCCTGATCGCGTACTGGACCGCCTACCTCAAGGCGAACTACCCCGGCGAGTACATGGCGGCCCTGCTGACCACGAACTCGGACAACAAGGACAAGTCGGCCGTCTACCTGGCCGAGTGCCGCCGGATGGGCATCACCGTGCTGCCGCCGGACGTCAACGAGTCGGAGCGGGAGTTCGTCGCGGTCGGCGACGACATCCGGTTCGGCCTGGGCGCTATCCGCAACGTCGGCGCGAACGTGGTCGACGCGATCATCAAGACCCGCAAGGAGAAGGGGAAGTTCGCCGACTTCTCCGACTTCCTGCGCAAGGTCGACGTGCAGGCGTGCAACAAGAAGGTCGTCGAATCGCTGATCAAGGCGGGCGCGTTCGACTCGCTCGGCCACCCGCGCAAGGGCCTGCACATGGTCCACGTCGAGGCGGTCGACGCGATCATGCTGACGAAGAAGGAAGAGGCGCGCGGCCAGTTCGACCTCTTCGGCGACGGCGGCGGTGACGGCGAGGGCGTCTCGGTGTTCGACGTCAAGATCCCGGACGAGCACTGGGAGGCCAAGCACCAGCTCACGCTGGAGCGCGAGATGCTGGGCCTGTACGTGTCCGGCCACCCGCTGAACGGCGTGGAGCAGGTGCTCAGCTCCTACTCCGACACCACGATCCCGCGCATCCTGGAAGGCGACGTGCCGGACGGCACGCAGGTCACGCTGGGCGGCATCCTCGCCTCGGTCACCCGCCGGGTGAACAAGAACGGCGAGCCGTGGGCGTCCGCGCAGCTGGAGGACCTGGCCGGTGGCATCGAGGTGCTGTTCTTCCCCAAGAGCTACATGGTCCACGGCATGTCGGTGGCCGAGGACGCGATCGTGCTGGTCAAGGCGCGCGTGGCCAAGCGGGAGGACCGGATCTCGCTGATCGCCAACGACCTGGTCGTGCCGGACCTGTCGGAGCTGGGCGCGCAGGCGCTGAAGCTGAAGGTGTCGGCCTCGCGCTGCGACCCGAAGCTCGTCACCTCGCTCAAGGAGGTCCTCTCGGCCCACCCGGGCACGACCGAGGTCCACCTGAACCTGATCATCAACAGCAGCCGCAACACGGTGCTGAAGCTGGACGACGCCCTTCGGGTTACTCCCACCCCGTCCCTTATGGGGGATTTGAAGGCTCTGCTCGGACCGGGGTGCTTGGGCTGATCGGGTGACAGAGGGCGGGATCGGGGACACGAGGGGGTCTCGGATCGTTTGAGTGAACAGGGTTAACTCAAACGAGGAGGGGATTCCCTTGGGGGAGCAGATCGCCGGTCTCGACGTGCTGGGCGAGGAGTACTTCGCCGACCCGCACGCCTACCACGCCCGGCTGCGCGAGCAGGCGGCGGCGAGCCCGATCGTGCTGCCGCGCGGCACGAGGGCGTGGCTGGTCACCCGGTACGAGGAGGCCAGGGTCGCGCTGGCCGACGCGCGCTTCCGGAAGCACTATGACCGCTTCCCGGAGGTCGTGGCGGCCAACCAGCTGGCGGGCAACGAGCCGACGAAGTTCGAGGAGGCCCTGGTCCAGCACATGCTGAACATGGACCCGCCGCACCACACCCGGTTGCGCAAGCTGGTCACGAAGGCGTTCACCGCCCGGCGGGTCGAGCAGCTGCGGCCGCGCATCGCGGAGATCACCGACCGGCTCCTGGACGAGGCGGGGGAGAAGGGCGACGTCGACCTGGTCGACGCGCTGGCGTTCCCGCTGCCCATCACGGTCATCTGCGAGATGCTCGACGTGCCGCTGGACCGGCGCGACGAGTTCCGCGCGTGGTCGAACGTGCTGGTGAGCGGCGCCGGCTCGGAGCCCGGCGTGATCCAGGAGGCGGGCGGCCGGATGGCGGCCTACCTGCAGGAGCTGGTCGAGCAGAAGCGCGTCGCGCCCGGTGACGACTTCTTCTCCGCGCTCGTGCAGGCCGACGAGGACGGCGACCGGCTGGACCGGATGGAGCTGATCGCCATGGCGTTCCTGCTCCTGGTCGCCGGGCACGAGACCACGGTCAACCTGATCGCGAACGGCGTGTTCCACCTGCTGCGCGACCCGGCGCAGCTGGAGGAGCTGCGCGCCGACCGGACGTTGCTGCCCGGCGCGGTGGAGGAGGTGCTGCGCTTCGAGAGCCCGGTCAACCAGGCCACGTTCCGCTACACCGACGAGGACGTGGAGCTGGGCGACGTGGTCATCCCCAAGGACAGCGTGGTGGTCGTGTCGCTGGCCGCCGCGAACCGCGACGGGGCCCGGTTCCCGGACCCCGACCGGTTCGACATCACCCGGCAGGCCACCGGGCACCTCGCGTTCGGGCACGGCATCCACTACTGCCTGGGCGCGCCGCTGGCCCGGATGGAGGGCGAGATCGCGATCGGGCGGCTGCTGGACCGGTTCGACGTGGCCCTGACCGCCGAGCCGGACGACCTGCGGTGGCGGCCGGGCACGCTCATCCGCGGCCTGGCGTCGCTGCCGGTTAGCCTGACGCCCCGTGGATCGCGATGAGCTGCTGAAGCTGGACCGGGCGCACGTCTGGCACCCGTACGGCCCGATGCCGGGCACCCACGAGCCGCTGGTGGTCTCCTCGGCCGAGGGTGTCCGGCTCCGGCTGGACGACGGGCGCGAGCTGGTCGACGGCATGTCGTCGTGGTGGGCCGCGATCCACGGCTACCGGCACCCCGTGCTGGACGCCGCGGTGCGCGACCAGCTCGGCAGGATGAGCCACGTCATGTTCGGCGGCCTGACCCACGAGCCCGCGGTCGCCCTGGCCGCGCGGCTGGTGGAGATCACGCCCGAGCCGTTGCGGCACGTGTTCCTGTGCGACTCCGGGTCGGTGTCGGTCGAGGTCGCGGTCAAGATGGCGCTGCAGCACTGGCGCTCGCGGGGGCGGCCGGCCAAGCGGCGGCTGCTGACCTGGCGCGGCGGCTACCACGGCGACACGTTCCAGCCGATGTCCGTGTGCGACCCGGAGGGCGGGATGCACTCGCTGTGGCGCGGCGTGCTGCCGGAGCAGGTGTTCGCCCCCGCGCCCCCGCGCGACCTGGACACCGCGTACGTGCAGCGGCTGGCGGACCTCGTCGAGGCGCACGCCGACGAGCTGGCCGCCGTCATCGTGGAGCCGGTGGTGCAGGGCGCGGGCGGGATGCGTTTCCACGACCCGCGCTACCTGCACGTGCTGCGCGAGCTGACGCTGGCCCACGACGTGCTGCTGATCTTCGACGAGATCGCCACCGGCTTCGGCCGCACCGGCGAGCTGTTCGCCGCCGACCACGCCGGGATCAGCCCGGACATCATGTGCGTGGGCAAGGCGCTGACCGGCGGGTACCTGTCGATGGCCGCGACCCTGTGCACGGCGCGGGTGGCCGACGGCATCTCGCGCGGCGAGGTGCCGGTGCTGGCGCACGGGCCGACGTTCATGGGCAACCCGCTGGCCTCGGCGGTGGCGCTGGCCTCCACCGACCTGCTGCTGTCGCAGGACTGGCGGGGGTCCGTGCGGCGGATCGAGGCGGGGCTGCGGTCGGGCCTCGCGGGGGCGCCCGGCGACGTGCGGGTGCTCGGCGCGATCGGCGTGGTGCAGCTCGACCACCCGGTGGACGTCGCCGCCGCCACCGCGGCGGCCGTCGCGCACGGCGTGTGGCTGCGGCCGTTCCGCGACCTGATCTACACCATGCCGCCGTTCGTCAGCACGGACGACGACGTGGCCGCGATCGCCGCCGCCGTGGTGGCCGCGGCCGAGGCGTCACAGGCGCAGCAGGGTTGAGCCCCACACGAGCAGGAGCGTCGCGTAACCGACGCAGATCCAGCCGACGGCCTGGTGGCCGGGTCCGTCCTTGCGCCCCGCGAGTTTGGTGACCAGCAGCCACCAGAACAGCGCGACCACGCCCAGGACCAGCGGCGTGGCGATCACGCCGTACGCGCTCGCGTACACCCCGGCCCAGAAGTCCACCGGCAGGCTGATGCCGTTGGCGTAGCCGGTCGGGACGCACAGCGCCGCGACCGCGGTCCACACCCAGGCGATCGTCCGCAGCCGCGCGACCGTCTCCGGTCGCGCGACGTCCAGGTTGAGGGCGAACACGCCCCACGCCATGAACGCGCCGCCGCCGAACAGCCACCCGGTCACCGTCGACACGACCGGCACCCGGCCGACCACCTCGCCGACGGCCGGGAACACGGTGCCCCACAGCAGGACGTGCCCGAGCACCACGCCGGCGATGCCGCCCAGGATGACCAGGGTCTGCACGCCGCCGCTCTGCCGCTGGAACCAGCCCTTCCGCTGCACCGCCTCGGCGGCGCGGATCGAGGCGTTGTCGCGGGTGCGCTGCGTGATCTGTTGGCGACGCTTGCGCCTGCCCTTCTTGCCCACGTCAGCGCTCGACCGCCGCCGCCAGCTCGGTGTTGGTGGGCTCCACCAGGACGCGGCCGTCGGGCAGCACGACCACGGGGATGTTCTTGCGCCCGCCGGCGAACTCGACGGCCCGGTCGCGCGCCGCGTCGTCCTGCTCGACGTCGATCTCGGTGAACGGCACCTCGTGCTCGCGCAGCCACGCCTTCGCCCGCCGGCAGTCGCCGCACCAGTCCGCGCCGTAGAGAACGATCTCACTCATGCAGGTGACTGTAGAACGCGAAAGCCCGTTACGGTCCGCGCATCGGTCGAGCGGCCGCACTTCGCCGTCCCGCAGGCACCCCTTCGGCCGCCGCACCGCCCCGACCGTGGCCCTTTCGCTCACTCGTAGTGGTGACTGCGACACAGCGGGACCCGCGACGCTCCGCACAGGCTTAGGGTGAGTGCCCGTGAGCGTCCTCGTGATCACCGGCACGGGCACCGAGGTCGGCAAGACCGTGGTCGTCGCCGCCCTGGCGGCCCTGGCCTCGGCCGACGGTCGACGGGTCGCCGTGCTCAAGCCCGCCCAGACCGGTGTCGCCGACGGCGAGCCGGGCGACCTCGCCGAAGTGGTCCGCCTCGCGGGCCCCGTCACCACGCGGGAGCTGCGCCGCTACCCCGACCCGCTGGCGCCCGCCACGGCCGCCCGCCGGTCCGGGCTGCCGACCGTGCACCCCAGCCAGGTCGCCTCGGCGGCCGTGGCCCTGGACGAGACGCACGACCTCGTGCTGGTCGAGGGCGCGGGCGGGCTGCTGGTCCGGTTCGACGACGCGGGCTCGACCATCGCCGACGCGGCCTGGGCGCTCAACGCGCCGGTGCTCGTGGTCGCGCACGCCGGCCTGGGCACGTTGAACACGACCGCGCTGACCGCCGAGGCGCTGCTCCGCCGGGGCCTGGAGTCCGTGGGCGTGGTCGTCGGCCGCTGGCCCGCCGAGCCCGACCTGGCCTCGCGCACGAACCTGGTGGACCTGCCCGAGGCCGCGGGCGCGCCGCTGCTGGGCGTGCTTCCGGACGGCGCGGCGGCGCTGGGTCGGGCCGAGTTCCTCGCCGCGGCCCGGGAAGGGCTGTCGCCGTGGTTCGGCGGCACGTTCGACCCGGAGAAGTTCGCCGCGCCGCACACCTGTTGACGCGGTACGCCGACCGGGTTGTCCACCGCGGCCAGTGACGCACATCGCTGGGGCGCGTCCGGGTCGGTGCGGCAGACTGCTCGGCGGACCACCGCCGGAGTCGACGAGGAGAAGCCGTGACCGCAGCCCCCGAACAGGTCGATGTCCTGGGCGTCGCCCGCGAGCAGGTGCTGGAGCGGGGCGTCGGGCTGTCCGAGGAGCAGGTCCTGGAGGTGCTGCGGCTGCCCGACGAGCGGATCCCGGAGCTGCTGGAGCTGGCCCACGCGGTCCGGATGCGCTGGTGCGGACCGGAGGTCGAGGTCGAGGGCATCGTCTCGCTCAAGACCGGCGGCTGCCCCGAGGACTGCCACTTCTGCTCGCAGTCCGGCCAGTTCCCGTCCCCGGTGCGCTCGGCGTGGCTGGACATCCCCGGCCTGGTGAGGGCGGCCCGGCAGACCGCGGAGACCGGCGCGACCGAGTTCTGCATCGTCGCCGCCGTGCGCGGGCCGGACAAGCGGCTGCTGTCGCAGGTGCGCGACGGCATCAAGGCCATCCGCGAGGACGGCAACGACATCCAGATCGCCTGCTCGCTCGGCATGCTCACGCAGGAGCAGGTGGACGAGCTGGTGGACATGGGCGTGCACCGCTACAACCACAACCTGGAGACGGCGCGCTCGCACTTCCCGAACGTGGTCACCACGCACTCGTGGGAGGAGCGCTGGGACACGCTGACGATGGTCCGCGCGGCCGGCATGGAGGTCTGCTGCGGCGGCATCATCGGCATGGGGGAGACGCCGGCGCAGCGCGCCGAGTTCGCCGTGCAGCTCGCGGAACTGGAGCCCGACGAGGTGCCGCTGAACTTCCTCATCCCCAACCCCGGCACGCCCTACGAGAACTACCCGGTGGTCGAGGGCCCCGACGCGCTGCGGACGGTCGGCGCGTTCCGGCTCGCCCTGCCGCGCACGATCCTGCGCTTCGCGGGCGGCCGCGAGCTGACCCTCGGCGACCTCGGCGCGAAACAGGGCATGCTGGGCGGCGTCAACGCGATCATCGTCGGCAACTACCTGACCAACCTCGGCCGCCCGGCCCAGGACGACCTGGACATGCTGACCGAGCTGTCGATGCCGATCAAGGAACTGGGCAAGGCGCTGTGACGGGCGGAGCGCCGGCGTACTGCGGGTTCTGCGGCAAGGAGCGGGACGGGGCCGATCACGCCGCGTGCGCGTCGCGGCTCGGCGTGATCGACCCGCCGCGGTTCTGCGCCGAGTGCGCGCGCCGGATGGTGGTGCAGGTGACCCCCAGCGGGTGGACGGCCACGTGCAGCCGTCACGGCGAGATCACCTCCGCGCGGTAACCTGCCCTGCGTCGGGTCACGGGTGCAGGGAGGTCGTCGGGTGGCGGAGCAACCGGTGGACGAGCGGGCGACGCCCGTTCGGGTGCCACCCGCGCCGGCGTTCGAGTACTACTACGTGGCGCAACGGCCGCGCGTGGTGGTGAAGCGCGACCTGCTGCCCGCGTTCTCCGTGCTGTCCGCGATCTCGTTGTTCGGGTTGCCCGTGGGGTGGCTGTGGGCGTGGCTCGCGCCGCCGCAGAACGTGGTGGCGCAGCAGGACGGGTCGATGATCGCGGTCACCGGCGAGAGCTACCACCGGCTCGACGGGCTGATGGTGTTCGTGCTGATGGGGTTGGGCGCCGGGCTGCTCACCGGCATCGCGGTGTGGATGCTGCGGGAGCGGCGGGGACCGGTGGTGATGCTCGCGGCCACGCTCGGCGCGGCCGTGGCGGCCTACCTGGCGCAGCTCACCGGCACCGGCGCGGCGGCCGGCCGGTACGCCGTCGACACCGCGCCCCGGGTGGGTGACGTCCTCGCCCTGGCCCCGGTGCTGGAGACGTGGTGGGGCGTGCTGGCGTGGCCCCTGGGCACGGCGCTGGCCTACGGCTGCCTGGCCGCGTGGAACGGCCTGGACGACCTCGGTCGACGGCTGGGGTAGCCCGGCTCAGACCCGGTAGGCCGAGTCGGGCACGTCCGTGACGAACATGTGCCCCGGCGCGTGGGTGATCGCGAACGGTGGTTTCGAGGCCATCACCGCCGCCTGCGGCGTGACGCCGCACGCCCAGAACACCGGCACGTCGCCCGCGTGCGGTTCGGTGCGGTCGCCGAAGTCCGGCCGGTCCAGGTCCGCGATGCCGAGCGCGGCGGGGTCGCCCACGTGCACCGGCGCGCCGTGCACCGCGGGCATCCGGGCGGTGACCTCCCGGGCGGTCCCGACCAGGTCGGCCGGGACGTACCGCATCGACACCACCACCGGCCCGTGCAGGCGGCCCGCCGGGCGGCACTCGCGGTCGGTGACGTACATCGGCACGTTGCGCCCCTGCTCGACGTGCCGCAGCGGGACGTGCGCCTGCTTCAACGCGGACTCGAACGTGAAGCTGCACCCGATGAGGAACGCGACCAGGTCGTCGCGCCAGTGCGAGGACGCGTCGGTGGGCTCGTCGACCAGCTCGCCGTGCTCCCAGACCCGGTAGCGGGGCAGGTCGCGCCTCAGGTCGGCGTCGCGCGCCAGCACCGTCGTGGTGTCACCGGCGTCGGTGACGTCCAGCACCGGGCACGGCTTGGGGTTGCGCTGGGCGAACAGCAGCACGTCGTAGGCCCAGTCCGCGGGGACCGCGACGAGGTTGGCCTGGGCGTAGCCGTCCGCGAGGCCGGCCGTCGGCCCCCGGTGGCCGCGGCGCACCTGTTCCGGGGTCATCGCAGCTCCACCCCCTTCGTCTCGGGCAGGCCCAGCAGCGCGACGACGGCGACGCCGTAGCCGAGCGCGCCGAAGATCATCGCGCCGCCCACGCCGATGCCGTCCGCCAGGAATCCCACCAGGGCCGGGAAGGACGCGCCGACCGCGCGGCCGAAGTTGTAGGTGAAGCCCTGGCCGGTGCCGCGCAGCTCGGTCGGGTACAGCTCGGCGAGGAAGGAGCCGAAGCCGCTGAAGATCGCCGACGTGGTGAACCCGAGCGGGAACGTGACCAGCAGGATCAGGCCGTTCGCACCGGGCGGGACCTGGGTGAACAGCACGATGAGGATGGCGCTGAGCACGGCGAACAGGGTGAACGTGCGCTTGCGCCCCAGCAGGTCGGTCAGGTAGCCGCCGGTGACGTAACCGGTGAACGCGCCGCCGATGAGCAGGGCCAGGTAACCGCCGGTGCCGACGACGCTGAGCCCGCGCTCGGTCTTGAGGAACGTGGGCACCCAGACGGCGAGGGTGTAGTAGCCGCCCTGCACGCCGGTGGCCAGCAGCGCGGCGAACAGCGTGGTGCGGCCGAGCCCGCCCCGGAAGACCGCCCCGAAGCTGCCCTTGCGCGGGTTCGCGCCCAACGCCCGCTCGGCCTTCGGCGCGTCCTTGACGTTGCGGCGGACGTAGAACACGAGGAGCGCGGGGATCGCGCCGGTCCAGAACAGCACGCGCCAGGCGACGTCCTGCGGCAGGAAGCTGAACACGGCGGTGTAGACGACCACGCTCAGGCCCCAGCCGACGGCCCACGAGCTCTGGATGAACGCGACCGTCCGGCCCCGGTACCGCGGCTTGCAGTACTCGGCGACCAGGATCGCGCCCGCCGCCCACTCGCCGCCGAAGCCCAGGCCCTGCAACGCGCGGAAGACCAGCAGCGTCTCGTAGCTGGTGGCGAAGCCGCACAGGACGGTGAAGACGGCGTAGGTGGCGACCGTGACCATGAGCGTGCGGACGCGGCCGACGCGGTCCGCGAGGATGCCCGCGATCGCGCCGCCGAGGGCGGACACGACCAGGGTGACGGTGTTGAGCAGGCCCGCCTGGCCCGTGGTGAGGCCGAAGTGGGCGGTGATGGCGAACAGGGCCAGGGGCAGGACCTGGAAGTCGTACGCGTCGAGGCCGTAGCCGCCGAACGCGCCGACGAAGGCCCGCTTGCCGTCGCGGCCGAGCGAGTGGAACCAGGCGAGCGGTCCGCCCCTCGCGGTGTCGGTGTCCGTGGTGCTCATGTCGCTGATCACCTCGCTGGTGTGGGTGTGCCGTGCCCCACACCGTAGAGGATTGTTGAACAATCCCACGATACTGCAATCGAGCGACCCTCGCGTGTCCTACCTCCAGAACACGCGTGTCCTACGTTCAGAACGCGTGAGTCCTACGTTCAGGACCTGAGAGTCCTACGTTCAGGACCTGAGAGTCCTACGTTCAGGACCCCCGAGTTCAACGCTCGGGGCACGCCGAAGCGCACGCTCCGGTCGTGGCGGGACGTGCGGCACGGGGGTGACGCCGGTCAGGCGGTCGCGCTCGGCTCCGGCTCGGCGCTCTTGCGCCGGTCGTACGCCGGGTGGAACCGGCGCATGAGCCGGAACGTCTCGGCGAAGTCGAGCTGACCCGACGTGGGCTGGTGCCCGATGAACGTGTAAGTCACCAGCGAACCGAGCGCCGGGAAGAAGATGCGGGACGCCGTGCCGATCTCGCCCATCGCGATCACGATCATTTTCGAATCGTCGTCCGCATTCACCAACAATGACGCGAGGACTTTCAGGTCCGCGTTCGAGTTCGCCATCGTGGAAATCTTCACCACATCCGCGCCGGCCTCTTTCGCGGCACGCGCGACCTCGGCGAGTTCCGCCCCGTCCGGGGTGTGGTCGAAATTGTGGTACGACACGATCACCAGCGTGTCGTGCGCCCGCGCCGCGGCGATCACGTCGGCCAGGATCGCGCCGGACGACAACTCGACGTCCACCGCGTCCACCAGCGGCGCGACCGCGCGGAACACCTCGAGCCGCGCCTCCTCCGACCCGGTCCAACCGCCGCCCTCGGCCGCCGAGCGCACGGTCGCCAGCACCGGCAACCCCGAGAACGCGCGCACCTGCTCGCGCACGTGGTCGACGTCGGTCCGGGCGAACCGGTCGATGCGCAATTCGGCCACGTCCACCCCGAGGGAACGGGCTTCCGCCGCCGCACGCGCGCTCTCGTGGTCGTCGAAGCTCACCGCGACGAGGGGGACACCGCCGTCGACCAGCGCGCGCATGGTGCTCATTCCCGGATCGTACACCGACGGCCGAACAGGTCAGTTGCGATGAGGCAGGTGGCCCAATTCCGACAACGGCGCGGGCACGGCGCTCAACGCGTCCAGAATGCCCGCCTCGCGGTGCAGCACTTTCCGCACCAGGCGCAGCCGCCGGGCGGGCGAGGTCTCCTCCAGCAGCCGCTGCCGGTCCTCCATCGTCAGCAGGCAGTCGCCCGCCAGCGCGTACGCCAGGTCCGCGACCGCCACGTCCGGCCCCGGCGGCCGCCGCCCCGCGCTCTGGAACGCCGCCTCCCGGTACCGGCCGTGCGCCGCCCGCGCGCTCTCCGCCAGCAGCGGCAGCACCGCCTCGACCTCCGGCGGCCCCGCCGTGTCCGGCAGCCACTCCACCGACGCCACCAGGTACGGCGCGCTGTCCTCGTCCACGTCCAGCAGCCGGAACCGCCGGCCGCCCCGGGTGGTCAGGTCGAACCGGCCGTCCGGCAGCCGCCGCGCCTCCCGCAGCACGGCCGTGCAGCCGACGTCGTGGAGCGCCGCCACGTTCTCCGCGCCGACCTCCCACCCCTGCTTGATCGACACCACGCCGAACGTCCGCTCCGGCACCGCGCCCGTGACCAGGTCGACGGTGAGCTGCCGGTACCGCGGCTCGAACACGTGCAACGGCAGGGACGCTCCGGGCAGCAGCACGGTGCCCAGCGGGAACAGGGGCAGCGTCGTGGTCACGACCCCAAGCTACGGGTGGAGGGTGGCCGCAGCACGGCGAACGGGTCGGTGACCCGCATCTCGCCGGACACGAACCGGAACAGCGCCGCGGGCCGGCCGCCGGACGGCCCGGACTGCATGGTCCCGCCGGTCGGCTCCAGCAGCCCCCGCCGCGACAGCACGCGTTGCAGGTTCGTCGCCGAGACCTTGTAGCCCAACGCCGCCGAGTACAGCGAGCGCAGGGCGGAGATGGTGAACTCCGGCGGGGCCAGCGCGAAACCGAGGTTCGTGTACGACAGCTTCGACGCGAGCCGGCTGCGGGCCCGGACGCAGATCGCCTCGTGGTCGAACGCGGTCGGGGGGAGCGCGTCCACGGGGTGCCACGCGGTGTCCGCCGGCACCACCGGGTCGATGTGCGAGGGCACCAGGCCGAGGAACGCGGTCGCGACCACGCGCGGCCCCGGCACCCGCGCCGGGTTGCTGAACACGGCCAGCTGCTCGACGTGTGACAACTGTCGCACGTCGACTTTTTCCGCCAGTTGACGCCGGATCGACGCCTCGACGTCCTCGTCGTCGCCGAGCCCGCCACCCGGCAGCGACCAGCGGCGGGCGTGCGGTTCCCGGGCACGTTCCCACAGCATGACCTGGAGTGATCCGGCTCTCACCTGGAGCACCGCGGCCAGCACCTCATGTACCGCCAGTCCCACTCGGCTGATACTATCGGCCACGTTTTCGACCGTTAGGCGAAAACCTGGCTCAAGGGAGGAACCCATGGTCGCCACCGCCTACGTGGAGCGGACCTCCGACGGCGCCTACGACGGCATCGCGCCGGACGCCGCCTGGCGCGACGAGGTGCTGGAGCTGGCCCGGCGGCGCGACGCGGTCATCCTCGCGCACAACTACCAGTTGCCCGAGATCCAGGACATCGCCCACCACACCGGCGACTCGCTGGCGCTGAGCCGCATCGCGGCCGCGAGCGACGCGTCCACCATCGTGTTCTGCGGCGTGCACTTCATGGCCGAGACCGCGAAGATCCTCGCGCCGCACAAGACCGTGCTGATCCCGGACGAGCGGGCGGGCTGCTCGCTGGCCGACTCGATCACGGGCGAGCAGCTGCGCGCGTGGAAGGCCGAGCACCCCGGCGCGATCGTCGTCTCCTACGTCAACACCACGGCCGAGGTGAAGGCCGAGACCGACATCTGCTGCACGTCGTCGAACGCGGTGGACGTGGTGCGGTCGATCCCGGAGGACCGGGAGGTGCTGTTCCTGCCGGACCAGTTCCTCGGCGCGCACGTCAAGCGCGAGACGGG
This sequence comes from Actinosynnema sp. NPDC004786, assembly GCF_053601135.1. NCBI lineage: Bacteria > Bacillati > Actinomycetota > Actinomycetes > Pseudonocardiales > Pseudonocardiaceae > Actinosynnema > Actinosynnema sp. NPDC004786. The sequence goes on from NZ_JBSGBG010000014.1 coordinate 161,305, forward strand.
CCGGGAGAACCTGCACGTCTGGGCGGGCGAGTGCCACGTGCACGCCGGCATCAACGGCCCGGAGCTGGCCGAGCGCGCGGCCGCGAACCCGGACGCGGACCTGTTCATCCACCCCGAGTGCGGCTGCGCCACGTCGGCGCTCTACCTCGCGGGCGAAGGCACCGTCCCGGCCGACAAGGTGAAGATCCTCTCGACCGGCGACATGATCACCGCCGCCCGGCGGACCAGCGCGAAGTCGGTGCTCGTGGCGACCGAGATCGGCATGCTGCACCAGCTGCGCCGGGCCGCGCCGGAGATCGACTTCCGCGCGGTGAACGACCGGGCGTCGTGCCGGTACATGAAGATGATCACCCCCGCCGCGCTGCTGCGCGGGCTGCGGGAGGGCAAGGACGAGGTGCACGTCGACCTGGAGACCGCGAAGCGGGCGCAGGGCGCGGTGCAGCGCATGATCGAGATCGGGCAGCCCGGCGGCGGCGAATGAGCGGGGTGGCGCCGTCGCGCGCCACGAGCACGCCCACGGGTTCTCCGAGCCCCGGCGAGGAGGAGTCATGAGCACGCCCCTGTGGGAGGCCCGCGCCGACCTGCTCGTGGTCGGCACGGGGGTGGCCGGGCTGACGGCGGCGCTGCGCGCGCGTGAGCTGGGGCTGCGGGTCCTGGTCGTGACCAAGGCGGCCGGCGGCGACGGCAACACGCGGTGGGCGCAGGGCGGCGTGGCGGTCGTGCTGCCCGGCGAGCACGACGAGGGCGACACGGTCGACGCGCACGTGCGGGACACGCTGGTCGCGGGCGCGGGGCTGTGCGACGAGGCCGCGGTCGCGGCGATCATCGCCGACGGCCCGGCCGCGGTGACGCGGCTGCGCGAGCGGGGCGCGGTGTTCGACGCCGCGCCGACCGGCGGGCTGGCCCGCACGCGGGAGGGCGGGCACAGCGCGTTCCGCGTGGTGCACGCGGGCGGCGACGCGACCGGCGCGGAGGTGGAGCGGGCGCTGCTGGCCGCGGCGTCCGACGGCCGGGTGCCGCTGCTGGAGGACCACATCGCGGTGGACGCGGTGCGCACGCCGCTCGGCGCGGTGTGCGGCCTGCTGGTGCTGGACGGCAACGGCGTGCCCGGCGTCCTCAGCGCGCCCGCCGTGCTGCTGGCCACCGGCGGCCTCGGCCAGCTCTACCAGGCCACCTCGAACCCGGAGGTGGCCACCGGCGACGGCCTCGCGCTGGCGCTGCGCGCGGGCGCGGTGGCGGCGGACGTCGAGTTCGTCCAGTTCCACCCGACCGTGCTCTACACCGGGCGCGGCGCACGGGGCCGCTGCCCGCTGGTGACCGAGGCGGTGCGCGGCGAGGGCGCGGTGCTGGTCGACGCGACCGGCGCGCGGGTCATGCGCGGCGTGCACCCGCTGGCGGACCTCGCGCCGCGCGACGTGGTGGCCGCGGCGATCACCCGGCACATGGCCGACGGCCCCGGCGGCGTGGACGACCACGTCTTCCTCGATGCCACGGGCATCTCCGACTTCGCGCGCCGGTTCCCGACCGTGCACGCGGCCTGCCTCGCGGCGGGCGTCGACCCGGCGGCCGACCCGATCCCGGTCGCGCCCGCGGCGCACTTCGCGTGCGGCGGCGTGGTGTCCGATGTGGACGGACGGACCGGGGTGACGGGCCTGTACGCGGCGGGCGAGGTGGCCCGCACCGGCTTGCACGGCGCGAACCGGCTGGCCTCCAACAGCCTGCTGGAGGGCTTGGTCGTGGGCACGCGCGCGGCCGAGGCGGTCGCGGCGGACCTCGCGCTGGGCGTGCTGGCCCGCCCGCTCGCGGCGGTCGCGGTGGACCTGCCGACCGCGCCGGTGGCGGACCGGGACTCGTTGCAGCGCGTCATGTCCCGCTACGCGGCGATCGGCCGCGACGCCGAGGGACTGGCCGTGGTCGGCTCGGTGCTCGACCTGTCCACCGCGGACCGCGTGCTGGACAGCCGGCAGCTGGTCGAGGACGCCGCGCTCACGGTGGCCGCGCGGGCGTTGATCGCGGCCGCGGCGGAGCGCGAGGAGTCGCGCGGGTGCCACGTGCGCACCGATTTCACCGAGCGGGACGACGTGCGCGGGCAGCGCAGCCAGGTGGTCCGGCTCAACCCGTCCGGCCAGCCCGTGCTGGCCGATCCCGCGGTGGCGAGGGGAGTGGCGTGAACATCGAGCTGGACCTGGACGACGCGCGTCGGGTGATCGCGACGGCGCTGGAGGAGGACCTCCGGTACGGCGCGGACGCGACGACGGAGGCGACCGTGCCGGCGGACGCGGTGGCGGTCGCGGAGCTGACGCCCCGCGCGGCCGGGGTGCTCGCGGGCATCCCGGTGGCGCTGGAGGTGTTCCGGCAGGTCGCCGACGTGGAGGTGCTGGAGCGGCGGGAGGACGGCGACAAGGCCGTGCCCGGCGAGCCCGCGCTGGTCCTGCGCGGCCCGGTGCGCGGCCTGCTCACCGCCGAGCGGACCGCGTTGAACCTGCTGTGCCACCTGTCCGGCGTGGCCACCCTGACCGCGGCCTGGGTGGACGAGGTCGCGGGCACCAAGGCCCGCGTGCGCGACTCCCGCAAGACGCTGCCGGGCCTGCGGCTGCTGGAGAAGTACGCGGTGCGCTGCGGCGGTGGCGTCAACCACCGGCTCGGCCTCGGCGACGCGGTGCTGATCAAGGACAACCACGTGCGCGCCGCGGGCTCGGTGCGGGCCGCGCTGGCGGCCGTGCGGGCCCACGCGCCGCACCTGGCGTGCGAGGTCGAGGTCGACTCGCTGGACCAGCTCGACGAGGCCCTGGCCGAGGGCGCGGAGCTGGTCCTGCTGGACAACTTCACCCCCGCCGAGTGCGCGGAGGCGGTGCGCCGGGCGGGCGGTGTCGCGCTGGAGGCGTCCGGCGGGCTGACGCTGGACGTGGCCAGGGCCTACGCCGAAACCGGCGTGGACTACCTGGCCGTGGGCGGGCTCACGCACTCCGCGCCGGCCCTCGACCTGGGGCTGGACCTGCGCTGAGCGGGAGCGTGCCCGCGCCCGGGGCACAGGCGCGGGCACGCCCTGTTCAGGAGTCGCGCCGCCTGGTCCGGTCGTCGCGCTCCACGTCCACCCGTTCCTTGCGCACCTCGCCGCGGACGTGCTCCTCCTCGGTCACGCTCTGCTTGTCGAGCCGGACCTTCTCGACCGGCTTGGTCTTCTTCTCGACCACCGGCTCCTGCCGGCGCAGCGTCACCTCGGCCTCCTCGTCGGTGAACGCGCGGTCGGTGGGCGCGCCCTCGGCGGGCTCGCGCACCACGCGCACCTCCTCGTGCGTCACCGGCACGCTCACGTCCCGCTGCTCGGTCACCGTGTGCTTGACCAGGCGCACCCGGCCGGCCTCGACGTCGCGGGTGCCGACCTCGATGTCCTCCTCGTAGCGGGTGACGGAGTCGCCGCCCTCGCGGGCCTCGTGGCGGCCGCGGCCGCGCACGTCGCCCTGCGGCATGCCGCCCTGGGGCCCCGTCCGGCCGGCGTCCGCCGCCCGGGTGGCTTCGCCCTGCGGCATACCGCCCTGCGGTCCCGTCCGGCCCGTGCCCGCCGCCCCGGCGGGTTGACCCGTCCGGCCCGTGCCGGACATCGGCTTGGTCTCGGTGCGGCCGGTGGTCCCGGTGCGCTCCCGGCCCGGGAGCCGGTCGTGCTCGCCGGTGCGGTGCGACGGGATCAGGCCGTAGTAGGCGTACAGCTCGTCCTGCTGCTGGTCGGACATGTGCTCGTCGGACACGTCGATCCGGGGCGCGTCCTTGACCTGCTGCTTGTCCACGTGCACGGTCACGACGCCGTCGCCCAGGGTCGCGTCCTGGATCGGCACGAACGACTCCTTGAGGCCGAACAGCCCGGTGTGCACGGAGGCCCACATGGGGCGCCCGTCCCGGTCGTCCAGCCACACCTGCTTCACCGAGCCGATGCGCTCACCGTGCTCGTCGATCACTTCGCAGTCGTACAGGCGGTCCACTTCGGCCTGGTTGATCATGGCCGTGTCCCCTCCGGGTCTCGTTTTTCGTCCCGGAGGAGGCTTCCCGCGGCCCGACGCCACCTATTCGGCCGCCACCTGTTCGTGTGAGGCAACGCCCCCCGAAAGAGATTCAGAGACGACGATTCGCCAGGACGGGCAACGTTTCCCTCGCGCGCGTGACACTCTCCGTGTCCACTTCGGTCAGGATGAGACCCGGTTCGCCGGCCAGCTGCTCGACCACCGCGCCCAGCGGCGTGGCGACCGTGCTGTAGCCCACGCCGGTGGGCGCGCCGTGGTCCACGCCGGGGTCGGCCTGGCCGCACGCCAGCACCCACGACGTGCAGTCCAGCGCGCGGGCGCGCACCAGCAGCTCCCACTGCTCGCGCTTGCCCGGACCCGCGCCCCACGACGCGCACACCAGCACGGCCGTCGCGCCGCGGTCGGCCAGCTCCCGGAACAGTTCGGGGAACCGCACGTCATAGCAGGTGGTGAGGCCGATCGTGACGCCGTCGACGGTCACCGCGACCGGCGCGGCGCCGGGCGCCACCGTGCGGGACTCGGTGAACCCGAACGCGTCGAACAGGTGGATCTTGTCGTAGCCGACGTGGTGCCCGCCGCCCGTGACCAGCAGGGTGTTCGTCACGCGGCCGTCGGGCGCGGGCCGGAACATGCCCGCCACCACGACCACGCCGTGCTCGTCGGCGATGTCGCGCACGGCGCTCGCCCACGGCCCGTCCAGCGGCTCGGCCACGGGCCCGAGGGGCACGCCGAACCGGCACATCGTGGCCTCCGGGAACACCACCAGGCGTGCGCCGCCGGCCGCCGCGCGCGCGGTCTCCGAACGCACCAGGTCGAGGTTGGCCGCCGGGTCGGTGGACGAGCTGATCTGGCACAGGGCGACACGCATGCGGCCCACTCTAGGTAGTGTCGGGTCCCGTGCGCTCCCTCTTGCCCCCGCTCGTCGTCGCGGCCGTCCTCGCCGCCGCGGGCTGCACCGGCACGACGACGCCCAGCGCCGAGGGCACGTCGGACAACAGCGCGCTCGTGCTGGCCGACCCGGTCGAGCCGACCACGCTGAACCCGCTGCTCGGCTACGGCCGCGAGGGCGTGTCCAAGCTCTACGACGGGCTGGTGGACCACCGCGCGGACGGGTCGGTGCGGCCCCGGCTGGCGGCGGACGCGCCCCAACCCGCCGCGGACGGGCTGAGCTGGACCGTGGCGCTGCGCGAGGACGTGAAGTTCACCGACGGCACGTCGTTCGGGCCCGAGGACGTGGTGGCCACCTACCGGGCGCTGCTCGACCCGGCGTCCGGCTCGACCGAACGGGCCGCGTACGCGGAGCTGACCGGGGTCGAGCAGCTCGACGTGCGCACCGTGCGGTTCACGTTGGCCAGGCCGTGGGCGGCGTTCCCGCACACGCTGGTGCTCGGCATCCTGCCCAGCGAGGCGTTCGACGTGCCGCTGCGCGACGTGCGGCCCGTCGGCACCGGCCCGTACAAGCTCGTGGAGTGGCGCAAGGGCGACCGGATGGTGCTGGAGGCCAACGCCTCCTACTTCGGCGGCGAGCCCGGGATCCGCAAGCTGACCGTGGTGTTCGTGCCGGACGACAACACGCGCGCCCAGCGCATGCAGGCGGGCGAGTTCGACGGCACCGAGCTGCCGCCCCGGCTGGCCGCGTCGTTCGGCAACGCCAACGGCCTGCGGGTGATCACGCACCGCACCGCCGACCTGCGCGCGGTCACGCTGCCCACCGGGCCGGTGACCGGCGACGCGGCGATCCGGATGGCGTTGAACCACGCGGTCAACCGCAAGGGCATGGTCGACAACCTGCTCGGCGGCAAGGGCGAGCCGGCGAGCACGCCGGTGCCCGGGGCGCTGCCGGAGTTCGTCGAGACCGGGGCCCGGTTCTCCCACGACAAGGCGCAGGCGGAGCTGCTGCTCGACCAGGCGGGCTGGGTGCGCGGCGCGGACGGCGTGCGGGCGCGGGGCGGCGTGCCCGCACGGTTCACCCTGATGTACCCGATCGGCGACGTGGTGCGGGCCGACCTGGCCACCGCGTTCGCCGCGGACGCCAAGGCGGTCGGCATCGACGTGCAGCTCGCGGGGCTGAGCCCGGACGCCATCACGCCCCGGCTCGGCGCGGACGCGTCGCTGCACGGCGGCGGCACCCCGTTCGACCCGGACCTGATGACCTACCGGCAGCTGCACACGCCGAACCCGTGGGGCTACTCGAACCCGCAGGTGGACGCCGCGCTCGACACCGGCCGCACGCTGCTGGACCCGGCGCAGCGGGCGGCGGCGTACAAGCAGTTCCAGCGGGCGTACGTGGCCGCGCCCGGCATGGTCGTGCTGGCCTCCGTGCAGCACACGTACGTGGTGCGGGAGAACTGGAACGGCTACCAGGAGGTCGTGGACCCGGCCGAGCGCGGCGCGCTGTCCTGGGGGCCGTGGTGGAACCTGGAGAAGTGGACTCCCCGCTGACCCCTGGTCTTCTTGCACTCCGTTGGCGATAGTGGGGTATCCACGAGCCTAAGGGGACGCAGTGACGATCTTCCTCGACTCCGCCGGGTCCTCCCTGCCGCCGCGCGAGGTGCTGGACGAGGTGATCGGCCACCTGCGGCGGGAGGCCGAGGTCGGCGGGTACGTCGCCGCCCGGGAGCGGGCCGACGACCTGCGGGAGGGCTACGCGGTGGTGGCCGAGCTGCTGGGCGCGTCGCCGGACGAGGTCGCGTTCACCGACAGCGCCACCCGGTCGTGGCTGACCGCGTTCGACGCGGTGCCGCTGGCCGCGGGCGACCGGGTGCTGTTCAGCGAGGCGGAGTACGCGGGCACCGCGATCCCGATCCTGCACCGGGCGCGCGAGGTCGGCGCGACCGCCGAGGCGGTGCCGTCGGACCCGTCCGGGCAGGTGGACGTGACCGCGTTGAAGGACATGCTGGACGAGCGGGTGAAGCTCGTCTCCCTGGTGCACGTGCCGACGAACAGCGGCCTGGTGAACCCGGCGCGCGAGGTGGCCGAGGTCGCGCACGAGGTGGGCGCGCTGGTGCTGCTGGACGCGTGCCAGTCGATCGGGCAGCTGCCGGTGCGGGCCGACGAGCTGGGCGTGGACCTGATCACGGGCACCGGGCGCAAGTGGCTGCGCGGTCCGCGCGGCACGGGCGTGCTGGTCGTGCGCCGCGAGGCCGCCGCCCGCCTGCGGCCCCGGCTGGTCGACCTGCACAGCGCCGAGTGGGTCGCGCCGGACGAGATCCGGCTGCGCGACGACGCCCGGGTGCACGAGATCTGGGAGTCGAGCGTCGCCGACCGGCTCGGCCTCATCGCGGCGGTCCGGTACGCGCTGGCCAAGGGCCTGGACGTGATCGAACGGGAGGTCGGCGACCGCGCGCGGCGGCTGCGGGAGGGCCTGGCCGCGCTGCCCGGCGTGACGGTGCGCGACCCCGGCGTGCGCAAGTCGGGCATCGTCACGTTCACCGTGGACGGCCTGCCGGCGACCGAGGTGCGCGACCGGCTGGCCCGCGACGGCGTCACCGTCACCGTCAGCACGGCGTCGTCCACGCTGCTGGACATGACCCGGCGCGGGCTCGCCGAGGTGGTGAGGGCGTCACCGCACTACTTCGTCGAGCCCGCGCAGGTCGATCAGGCCGTGGCGGCCGTCAGCAGGTGCGCCCGGTGAAGGTAGTCGCCTGACCGGCGATACCATCCGCCGGTGACGATGGCCGACATGCCGTGGACTGAGGTCGAACCGCTTCCCACGCTCAACGGCGACCTCCAGCCGCTGCTCGACACGGTACGGGCCATCCAAGGTGCGTGGAAATCCGTTGTCTCGGCCAACGACGAGGCATTCCACGAGGCGCGTCGGAGGTCGTTGCGCCGCCATGCCATTGAAACGGGCATCATCGAGCGCCTTTACGACATCGACTGGGGCGTCACGGAAGCCTTGGTCGCGGAAGGGCTGACGGCTGACGCGGTTGCCCGCGCGGGTGACGGTTCCGTCAACGAGGACGTGCTCGAAGTCGTCCGGTCCCAGTACGAAACCCTGGAATTCCTGGTCCAGTCCGCCCGTGAAGGGCGGGACCTGTCGGTGTCCCTCATCAAGGAACTGCACGTCGCACTCACCAGGCGGCAGTCGACGTACACCGCCACGGGTCCGACCGGCATGGTCTTCCAGGCGACTCTGCACCACGGTGAGTGGAAGCAGCAGGTCAACCACGTGACTCGACCGGATGGGTCACTGCTCGAGTACACCCCTCCCGAGCAGGTGGCGTCGCAGATGGACCGGTTGGTCGAGCTGTACCACGACTACGGCGACCGCGATCCGATCATCCAAGCGTCGTGGTTGCACCACCGCTTCGTCCGGATTCATCCGTTCGAGGACGGCAACGGTCGTGTTGCGCGGTGCCTCACGCTGCTCATCCTGCTCAAGCACGACCTGGCGCCGCTGGTCGTGGACAGGCGGGAGCGCACCCGCTACCTGCGGTGCTTGGACCAGGCCAACGAGGGTGACCTGCGGCCGCTGGTGCGGTTCTTCGCGGAACTGGAGATCGGCGCCCTGCGCAGTGAGCTGGAGCGCCCGGTGGCCGCCGAGCACGCGCTCGCCGAGGGCGGGGGCGCCCTGACCGTGCTCGAAGCGGGGATCGGTCGACTGCGGGAGCTGCGTGCCGCCGGCGGAACGGTCGATCGGTCCGCCAGGGTCGCCGCACTCGCCGACGGGATCCAGCGGAAGATCAACGCTTGGCTCGAGGGCATGAGGGACAGGATCGGCGCGCTCCTGCGTGAAGGCATCGACACCGATGCAAAAGCCACTGTCGCGAGCGCCGCACCCCCGAGCCCGGAGGCACGTCATTGGCGACGCCAGGTGATCCGGGCCGCGCGAAGCGTCGATTTCTACGCCAACCTCAGGGAAGGCGTGTGGTGGACCCGTCTGCACCTCGTGGCTTTCGACCAGCGGCTTCGCTACCTGGTTTTCCTGCAGAAGACGGGTATCGGTGAGACCGGCGTGCTGACGCTGACCGTCTACGCCGAAATGTTGACTTCCGACAGCAGCGAGGAGGGCTCGTCGGTGGCTGACCCGATCGTCGAGTCGTCGCCGACCGAAACCGTGACCTGGACCTGGACCCACTCGCCCGACGACCAGTGGGAGAACGTCGTCGAGGTGCTCGACACGACCTTGGCGAGCGCGCTCGCCAAGTTCACCTCCAGCCTGGGATGACACATGACCCGGCGCGGGCTCGCCGAGGTGGTGAGGGCGTCACCGCACTACTTCGTCGAGCCCGCGCAGGTCGATCAGGCCGTGGCGGCCGTCAGCAGGTGCGCCCGGTGATGCGCGGGACGCAGTCGGAGTAGTCGAGGAACAGCTGCACGGCCGAGTCGTTGCGCGAGGTCTGCGTGGCGATCACCGTGTCGCGCGGGTAGAAGCCGCTGGTGCCGCTCGCCGACGCCGGGTACATCTCGAACGTGTAGCTCCAGATCTTGTGCTCCGCCCACATCCAGTCGTCGACGCTGCCGTCGGTGATGTAGAGGTCGCTGGCCTGCTGCGGCGTGTAGCCGTTCAGCGCCGCCATCCGCCGGCCCATGGTCTGGAACACGTTGGCCTGGGTGGCGTCCAGGCCCGCGGCGGTGTCGTTGTAGGTGTAGCCGTACGGCCACAGGATCAGCTCCGAGAACGTGTGCCAGTCGATGTGCGACTTGATCTGCTGCACGCCGCCGACCACGCGGGTGCCGACGAAGTCCCGGACGCGGGCGGTCTCCGGCGCGGAGAACGCCGACGGGCCGCGGTAGGTCTCGCTCGACCCGCTGCCGCTGGAACCGCCGCAGCAGCCCCACTGGTAGCCCCAGTTGCGGTTGGGGTCGGTGCCGGTGGAGGTGGAGTTCGGCTGCCGGTTCTTGCGCCACGCCCGGAACGAGCCGGTCGCGATGTCGTACTCCGCGCCGTCCGGGTTGACGCTGGGGATGACCCAGATCTCCCGGCTGTCGACGGTGCTCTTGATCGCCGAGTTGGACGCGTAGTTGTCCGTGTACCGCTTGATGATGTGCAGGCACATCTCCACGGTCAGGTGCTCGCGCGCGTGCTGGTTGCAGGTGAACAGCACCTCGGGCTCGGCCTCGTCGACCGTCGGGTTGTCGCTGATCTTGATCATCCACAGGTCGCGGTTCTGGTACGACTTGCCGATGCTGCGCAGCGTGACGAGGTTCGGGTGGTCGCTGACCGTCTGGTTCAGCTCGGCGACCATCTCGGCGTAGTTGTGGTAGCCGGTGTAGCCGGACGGGAAGTCCAGCGTGCCGAGCTGCGGGTCGGCGAAGTCCGCCTTGCCCAGGCCCGCGAGCTGGGCGTCGGCGTCGCCGGTGTTCCGCATCGGGAGCCCGGTGGCGCGCAGCAGCCACTGCTGGCGGGGTTCGGCGATCACGGTGAGCGTGTCGCCGTTCTGCCCGAGCACGTCGACCCCGGTCCGGGCGACCTTGGTCCGGGCCTCCGGGGTCGGCGCGGTGACCTCGAAGACGGACCGCTCGGGGGAGTGCGAGGTCGCCGGTTGCGCCGACCCGGGGTGCGCGGGGAGCACCAGGGCCACGCTCGCGACCAGCGCGGCGGCCACGAGGCCGCGCCGCTTGGTGAACATCAAGCCTCCATCATCAGCAGGGTTTGCGACGGAGATGGGTGTTACCCAACAGAAAGCTCACACAGCGTGGCCCGACGTTCACAATCCGAGGTAGCCCCCGTTTGTCGGGTTCACCGCCCGGGTGCGGGGTGACAGTTGACGGAATTGGCGACCGCTTACCCTTGGGGGCATGCTCAGCCGCATCGACCTGCGAGGTCGGGTTCCGTCCGCCGCCGAACTGCGCGCCGCGCTGCCGCGCGCCGAGGTCGACGTGGACGCGGTGCTGCATCACGTCCGCCCGCTCGTCGAGGACGTGCGCGCCCGGGGCGTCGAGGCCGTGCTGGAGCACGGCGAGAAGTTCGACAAGGTCCGCCCCGCGTCCGTCCGCGTGCCCGCCGCCGAGCTGGAGCGCGCCCTGGCCGAGCTGGACCCGGCCGTGCGCGCGGCGCTGGAGGAGTCGATCGCGCGGGCCCGCAAGGTGCACGCCGACCAGCGCCGGGTCGACACGACCACGCAGGTCGTGCCCGGCGGCACGGTCACCGAGCGCTGGGTGCCGGTGGCCCGCGTCGGCCTGTACGCCCCCGGCGGCCTGGCCGTCTACCCGTCCAGCGTGGTCATGAACGTGGTGCCGGCGCAGATCGCGGGCGTCGAGTCGCTGGTCGTCTGCTCGCCGCCGCAGGAGGAGTTCGGCGGCCTGCCGCACCCGGCGATCCTGGCCGCCGCCGCGCTGCTGGGCGTGACCGAGGTGTGGGCCGTGGGCGGCGCGCTCGCGGTCGCGCTGCTGGCCTACGGCGGCACGGACACCGACGGCCGCGCCCTGGAGCCGGTGGACCTGGTGACCGGTCCGGGCAACATCTACCTGACCGCGGCCAAGCGGCTGCTGCGCGGCCTGATCGGCATCGACTCCGAGGCCGGGCCGACCGAGATCGCGATCCTGGCCGACGGGACGGCCGACCCGGTGCACGTGGCCGCCGACCTGATCAGCCAGGCCGAGCACGACACGCTCGCCGCGAGCGTGCTCGTGACCACGTCCGAGGAGCTGGCGGACGCCGTGGACGCCGAGCTGGAGCGCCGGACCGCCGCCACCAAGCACGCCGAGCGGGTGCGGACGGCGTTGACCGGCAAGCAGTCCGGCACCGTGCTGGTGTCCGACCTCGCCGACGGGCTGCGGGTGGTGGACGTGTACGCCGCCGAGCACCTGGAGGTCCAGACCGCCGACGCCCGCGAGGTCGCCTCCCGCGTGCGCGCGGCCGGCGCGGTCTTCGTCGGGCCGCACTCGCCGGTGTCGCTGGGCGACTACTGCGCGGGCTCCAACCACGTGCTGCCCACCGGCGGGTGCGCGCGGCACTCGTCGGGGCTGTCGGTGCAGACGTTCCTGCGCGGCATCCACGTGATCGACTACAGCGAGGACGCGTTGCGCGAGGTGGCGTCGCACGTCGTGGCGCTGGCGAACGCCGAGGACCTGCCCGCGCACGGCGAGGCGGTCACGGCGAGGTTCCGCGGATGAGGCCGATCGGCGCCGAGGTCGAGCTGGTCGACCTCCCCCTGCGCGAGGACCTGCGCGGGCGCACGCCGTACGGCGCGCCGCAGCTCGACGTGCCCGTGCGGCTGAACACGAACGAGAACCCGTACCCGCCCACGCCCGCCCTGGTGGAGGACGTGGTGCGGGAGGTGGCGGCGATCGCGGGCGAGCTGCACCGCTACCCGGACCGGGACGCGGTGGCGTTGCGCGAGGACCTGGCGGGCTACCTGGCCTCGGCCACGGGCGTGCCGCTGACCTCGGCGAACGTGTGGGCCGCGAACGGCTCGAACGAGGTGCTCCAGCAGATCCTCCAGGCGTTCGGCGGGCCCGGCCGGACGGCGCTGGGCTTCGAGCCGTCGTACTCGATGCACCCGATCATCGCGGCGGGCACCCGGACCGAGTGGGCGCCCACGCCGCGCCGCGAGGACTTCTCGCTGGACGTGGACCGGGCGGCGGGGATCGTCGCCGAACGCGCGCCCGACGTGGTGTTCGTGACCAGCCCGAACAACCCGACCGGGCAGAGCCTGCCGCTGGACGACCTGCGCGTGCTGATCGAGGCGTCGCCGGGCGTGGTGGTGGTGGACGAGGCGTACGCGGAGTTCTCGTCGCGGCCGAGCGCGGTCGCGCTGCTGGCGGACCACCCGGCGAAGCTGATCGTCAGCCGGACCATGAGCAAGGCGTTCGCCTTCGCCGGCGGCCGGCTCGGCTACCTCGCCGCCGCGCCCGCCGTGGTGGACGCGTTGCAGCTCGTGCGGCTGCCGTACCACCTGTCGGCGTTGACGCAGGCCGCGGCGCGGGCGTCGCTGCGGCACGCGGCCGAGACGCTGGGCTCGGTGGCCCGGCTGGCCGCCGAGCGGGACCGGGTGGTCGACTCGCTGTCGGGCCTGGGCTTCTCGGTGGTGCCGAGCGACGCGAACTTCGTGCTGTTCGGCTGGTTCGAGGACACGCGCGCCACGTGGCGGTCCTACCTGGAACGGGGCGTGCTGATCAGGGACGTCGGCATCGTCGGGCACCTGCGGGTGACGGTCGGGACCCCGGAGGAGAACGACGCGTTCCTCGCGGCGAGCAAGGAGGTTGGCCGGTGAGCCGGGTCGGCAAGGTGGAGCGGACCACCAGGGAGTCTTCGGTGCACGTCGAGGTGGACCTCGACGGCACCGGCAAGGTCGAGATCGCGACGGGGGTGCCGTTCTACGACCACATGCTGACCGCGCTGGGCGTGCACGGGTCGTTCGACCTGGTCGTCCGGGCGACCGGCGACGTGGAGATCGACGCGCACCACACCGTGGAGGACGTGGCGATCGTGCTCGGGCAGGCGTTGCGGGAGGCGTTGGGCGACAAGGCGGGCATCCGCCGGTTCGGCGACGCGTGGATCCCGATGGACGAGACGCTGGCGCACGCGGCGGTGGACGTGTCCGGGCGGCCGTACTGCGTGCACGTGGGCGAGCCGGAGCGGTTCAACGCCTTCACGATCGGCGGCAACTACCCGTTCGTGCTGAACCGGCACGTGTTCGACTCGCTGGCGTTCCACGCGGGGATCGCGCTGCACGTGCGGGTGGAGTACGGGCGCGACCCGCACCACATCACCGAGGCGCAGTTCAAGGCGATCGCGCGGGCGCTGCGCGCGGCGGTCGAGCCGGACCCGCGCGTCGGCGGCGTGCCGTCGACCAAGGGCGTCCTGTAGATGCCGAAGGAGTACGTGGTCCTCGGCCTGCTGGCGTTGGCGGGGTTCCTGGGCGGCGGCGTCTACAGCACGTGGAAGACGGCGCGGGGCCTGGCGGTCCTGCTGCTCGTCCTCGCCCTGGTGGCCGTGGGCGCCGCCGTGGCCTGGCTGCTCTGACCCGAACGTTCACCTCACCCGTTCCGAACGTAGGACACGCGCGTTCCGAACGTGGGACACGCGCGTTCCGAACGTGGGACACGCGCGTTCCGAACGTGGGACACGCGCGTTCCGAACGTAGGACACACGCGTGAGTCCTACGTTCGGAACGCGAGAGTCCTACGTTCAGGGGCGGTGAGTTCAACGCTCGGGGCGTGGGCGCGGGACGGTGGTTGGCGGTCTGCGTATGGTTGGTCACATGTCGTCACCGGGTGAGGCCACCGTCACCGCCGGTCGTCCTCGGGAGCGGGCCGACGCCGCGCGCAACCGGGCCCGCGTGCTGGCCGCCGCCGAAGAGGTGTTCGCCGCCGCGGGCGGCGCGGTCGGCGTGACGATGGAGGACATCGCGCGGGCCGCGGGCGTGGGCCGGGCGACGCTGTACCGGCGCTACCCGGACACGACGTCGATCGCGCAGGCGCTGCTGGACGAGCACGAGTCCGGCATCCAGCGGCTCATCCTCACCGGACCGCCGCCGCTCGGGCCGGGCGCGCCGCCGGACGAGCGGCTGGCCGCGTTCTACCGGACCATGGTCGGCCTGCTGGAACGGCACCTGCACCTGGTGCTCGGCGCGGAGACGGGGCGGGCGAGGTTCCGGGCGGGCGCGTACGGCTTCTGGCGGCGGCACGTGGCGTCGCTGGTCGACGGCGCGCCGGCGGCTGTGGTGGACGCCCTGATGGCCCCGTTGGCCCCGGAGGTCTACCAGTACCAGAGGCAGGTCCGCGGCCTCGGCCCGGACGAGGTCGTGGCCGGTCTCGACTGGCTCACGAGACGTGTTCTCGCAGGTGGTTAGGCGGCACGGCGGGCACCAGCCACACGCCGTTGGCGCTGACCCGGAACTCGTGGCCTTCGGCGGCCATGGCCGCGGCGTCCACCACCAGCACCACCGGCTTGCCGCGGCGTGACCCGACCCGCACCGCCGTCTCCACGGTCGCGGACAGGTGCACGTCGTGCCGGGCCATCGGCCGCAGCCCGTCGCGGAAGATGTCGGGCAGGAACCGGGCGACCGTCCCGTGGTACAGCTCGGCGGGCGGCTCGGCCACCGGCAGGTCGAGCGACACCGCCACGGTGTGCCCCTGACTGGCCCGGATGCGCCCGTCCTCGATCGCGAACCGCTGCTTGTCGTTGTCCGCCACCACCTCCAACACCTGCGCCCGGGTCACGCCCAGGGCGCGCACGAAATCGCCCAGGTCCACCCACCCGGCCGCGTCGAGCCTGAGCCCGACCTCCTCCGGCGCGTGGCGCAGGACCCTGGCCATCCGCTTCGACAAGCGGACCATCTGCTTCTTCTCTTGCACGGACCCCAGTGCACCACGGCGGCACAACCGATTTCAGGTGCCGCCCTCGACCGCGGGCTTGAGCTTGGGCGCGCCGGGGCCGTCGGCGGCCTGCTCGTCGTCGAAGTTGTGCAGGGAGCAGCTGCGCAGCGACAGGCACCCGCACCCGATGCACGAGGTCAGCCGGTCCCGCAGCCGCCGCAGCGCGTCGATCCGCGCGTCCAGCTCCACCTGCCAGCTCGCCGACAGCCTGCTCCAGTCGGACTTGGTCGGGGTGCGGTTGTCCGGCAGGGTCGCCAGCGCGGCGTGCACGTCCTCCAGCGACAGCCCGACGCGCTGGGCGGTGCGGATGAACGCGAGCCGCCGCAGCACGTGCCGCGGGTACCGGCGCTGGTTGCCGGCCGTGCGCTCCGAGGTGATCAGGCCCCGTTCCTCGTAGAACCGCAGCGCGGTGTGCGGCACGCCGCTGCGCTCGGCGACCTGGCCGATGGTCAACATGTCGGGCAGCTTGCTCACGTGCCCACCCTAGTGCTTGACCTCGACTTAAGTCGAAGTTGTTTCGTGGGGTCATGGGAGTCAAGGACAAGTCGGGCTACGCGGCGTTGCCGGCGTTGTTCCGGCGGATGACGGGGGACGAGAAGCACGAGTGGGCGGCGGCGTCCACGCTGGACGTGCTGTGGGTGCTCTACGACCGGGTGCTGGACGTCTCGCCGGACCGGGTGGACGACCCGGACCGGGACCGGTTCCTGCTGTCCAAGGGGCACGGCCCGATGGCGTACTACGCCGTGCTGGCCGCGAAGGGCTACCTCGAACCATCCACACTGGACAACTGGACGGCGTGGGACTCGCCGTTGGGCCAGCACCCGGACCGGGTCCTGGTCAAGGGCGTGGAGATCAGCAGCGGCTCGCTCGGGCACGGCCTGCCGATCGCCGTCGGCACCGCGCTGGGGCTGCGCCTGCAACGCCGCACCGCGCGCACCTTCGTGCTGGTCGGGGACGCCGAGTTGGACGAGGGCAGCAACCACGAGGCGATCGCGCTGGCCGGGCGGCTCGGCCTGGACCGGCTCGTCACGGTGGTGGTGGACAACGCGTCCGGCACCCACGGCTGGCCCGGCGGCGTGGCGAAGCGGTTCGAGGTCGAGGGCTGGCAGTCGTCCACAGTGGACGGCAGGGACCACGCCGCGCTGCACGCGGCGCTCACGCAGGACCACCCCGGCCGACCGCTGGTCGTGGTGGCGGAGATCGACGAGGGGGAGCGATGACGTCGATGCGCCAGGTGTTCGTGGACACCGTCGAGGACGTGATGCGGCACGACCCGCGGGTGGCCGTGGTGCTGGCCGAGATCTCGCGGGACGTGTTCGCACCGCACGAGCGGGTGATCAACGTCGGCATCCGCGAGCAGGCCATGGTCGGGGTGGGCGCGGGGTTGGCGCTGACCGGGATGCGGCCGGTCGTGCACACCTACGCGCCGTTCCTGGTCGAGCGGCCGTTCGAGCAGGTCAAGCTGGACTTCGGGCACCAGGACGTGGGCGGGGTACTGGTCGGCATCGGCGGCTCCTACGACGACCCGGTCTGGGGCCGCACGCACCAGGCCCCCGGCGACGTGGCGCTGTTCGACACGCTGCCCGGCTGGACGGTGCGCGTGCCGGGTCACCCGGAGGAGGTCGGGCCGCTCGTGCGGGACGCGCTCGCCCGGGACGACCGGGTCTACCTGCGGCTCTCCCTGCGGCACAACGCCGAGCCGCACCCGGTGGTCGAGGGGTTCACCGAGGTGCGGCGCGGCGGGCAGGGCGTGGTGGTGGCGATCGGGCCGATGCTCGACACCGTGCTGGAGGCCACCCGGGACGCCGACGTGACCGTGCTCTACGCGACCACCGTGCGGCCGTTCGACGCGGCCGGCCTGGTGGCGGCGGTGGGCCGGGCCCGGCGGGCGGACG
Organism: Actinosynnema sp. NPDC004786; assembly: GCF_053601135.1. Classification (NCBI taxonomy): domain Bacteria; kingdom Bacillati; phylum Actinomycetota; class Actinomycetes; order Pseudonocardiales; family Pseudonocardiaceae; genus Actinosynnema; species Actinosynnema sp. NPDC004786. The sequence continues at coordinate 178,484 of NZ_JBSGBG010000014.1, forward strand.
TGCTGCTGGTCGAGCCGTACCTGGAGGGCACCTCGGCGCACCTGGCGGCGGAGGCGTTGGCCGACGTGCCGCACCGGTTGCGGTCGCTGGGCGTGCGGCGCGACGCCGAGCTGCGCGCCTACGGCACCGCCGAGGACCACGATTCGGCGCACGACCTCGACGTGCCGGGGGTCGCCGCGGCCGTGCGTCGGATGTTCGGCCACCCGGCCGCTGCGGCATGATCTCCGCCTGTGAGCGTGCCGAGAACCCTGATCTGGACACCCGCGCCGACCGCGGAGCTGCAGCTCAACCTGCACCGCGCCGCCGCGGGACCCGCGGCACTGGTCCCGGTGGCGTCCGGGACCGTGCTGCTGCCGCCCAGGCGGATCGGGTTCGCGGCGGCCTGCCGGCTGGCCGAGAGGGTCAGGGAGACCGGCGCGGCGGCGCTGCTGCTGCGCTGGTCCCCCGGCGCGGAGGTGTGGACCGACGGTGAGCGCGCGGGCTCGACGGGTTCGGCGCGCCGGCTGGTCGGCCTGGTGCGCTGGTGGCGGCTGGACGCCCGGCCCCGGCCGGTGGACCTGCCCGCCGACGTCGCCGAGGTGCGGTCCCTGGTGGACGAGGGCCGCGCCGACACCTGGGTGACGGCCCTGCCCGACCGGACCGGCCTGCCGATCAACACGGTGCTGCCGGTGGTCCCCGTCACCCAGGGCGGGCTCGCCTGACCCGTGCTCGGGCCGGTCGCCCTAGTAGGCTGAACGCGTGCCCAAGGTCGTCGTGCTGGACTACGGATTCGGCAACATCCGCTCCGCCGAGCGCGCTCTCCAGCGCGTCGGCGCCGACGTGGAGGTGACGTCCGACCACCGGGCCGCGCTCGACGCCGACGGGCTGGTGGTGCCCGGCGTGGGCGCGTTCGCCGCCTGCATGGCCGGGCTGGACGCGATCAAGGGCGGCCGGCTCATCGGGCAGCGGCTGGCCGGCGGGCGTCCCGTGCTCGGCATCTGCGTCGGCATGCAGATCCTGTTCGAGCGGGGCATCGAGCACGGCGTGCTCACCGAGGGCTGCGGCGAGTGGCCCGGCACGGTGGAGCGGCTGGAGGCCCCCGTCGTGCCGCACATGGGCTGGAACACCGTCCGCACCCCCGAGGGCACGCGGTTGTTCGCGGGGCTCGACGCGGGCACCCGGTTCTACTTCGTGCACTCCTACGGCGTGCGCAAGTGGGAGCTGAACCCTTCCGAGGCGCTGCGCGCGCCGCTGGTGACGTGGGCCGAGCACGGCGGCGACGAGTTCGTGGCCGCGGTCGAGAACGGCCCGCTGTGGGCGACCCAGTTCCACCCGGAGAAGTCCGGCGACGCGGGCGCGCACCTGCTGGAGAACTGGCTCAAGAGCTTCAACTAGGCTGAACGCGTGACTTTCACGCTGCTCCCGGCCGTTGACGTGGCCGATGGCCTGGCCGTTCGGCTCGTGCAGGGCGAGGCCGGCACGGAGACCAACTACGGCGACCCGCTGGAGGCCGCGCTCGCGTGGCAGCGCGACGGCGCGGAGTGGGTGCACCTGGTCGACCTCGACGCCGCGTTCGGCCGCGGCAGCAACCGCGAGCTGCTGGCCCGCGTCGTCGGCGAGCTGGACGTGCGGGTGGAGCTGTCCGGCGGCATCCGCGACGACGAGTCGCTGGCCGCCGCGCTCGCCACCGGCTGCGCGCGGGTGAACCTGGGCACGGCCGCGCTGGAGGACCCGGTGTGGTGCGCGAAGGTCGTCGCCGAGCACGGCGAGAAGATCGCGGTCGGCCTGGACGTGCGGATCACCGGGCAGGGCCACCGGGTCGCCGCGCGCGGCTGGACCAAGGACGGCGGCGACCTGTGGGAGGTGCTGGAGCGGCTGGACCGCGACGGCTGCGCCCGCTACGTGGTGACCGACGTGAGCAAGGACGGCACGCTCCAGGGCCCGAACGTGGACCTGCTGCGCGAGGTGTGCGCGCGGACCGACGCGCCGGTGATCGCCTCGGGCGGGGTGTCCAGTGTGGACGACCTGGTCGCGCTGGCCGCGCTGTCCCGCGACGGCGTGGAGGGCGCGATCGTGGGCAAGGCGCTCTACGCGGGCGCGTTCACGCTGCCGGAGGCGCTGGCGGCCGTCCGCGGTTGATCGCGTCCTCGATCTCCCGGACGATGTGGGCCTCCGCGGCCTGTTCGGTCACGCCCGTGCGGGCGAGGGCCCTGGCCGCGGCGCCCTCCCGCTCGGCGAGCAGCCCGAGCAGCAGGTGCTCGGTGCCGACGAAGTGGTGACCGTGGCGCAGTGACGCCCGCACGGCCAGCTCCAACGCCTTCTTGCAGTGCGTGGTGAACGGCTGCGGGTCGGGTCGCTGTCGGACCGCGGGGTCGAGTTCGGTGAGCACGGCCATCCGCGTGGAGCCCTCCGCGGCCTCCAGCCGGGCGATCGTCTTGGCGGCCAGGCCGCCGGACTCGTCCAGCAGGCCGAGCAGGACGTGCTCGGTGCCGATGTGCTCGCTGAACCGGGCGTGGTGGCGGGCCAGCACGACCACCCGGCGCGCCCGGTCGGTGTAGCGGTCGAAGCTCGGCTTGAGGTCCGGCGACTCCCGGGGCACGAACCGCTTCTGCGCGGCCTGCTTGGTGACGCCGATGCTCTCGCCGATCTCGGTCCAGCTCGCGCCGGCGCGCCGCGCCTCGTCCACGAAGTGGCCGATGAGGTGGTCGCCCAGCTCGTCCAGCTGGTCGCTCAGCTCCACCGCGGCGGCCAGCCTGCCGAGCACGTCCGGGTGCTCCGCCGCGACGGTGACGATGAGGTCCGTGAGCTGGACCGGAGCGGTGACCACCCGTCAACTGTAGGTTGACGGGTGGTGGTCGTCAACTTCGGGTTGACGGTGCCCGGTCAGCCGGGGGTGATCTCGATGCCGATCGTGCCCCGGCGGCCGCGACGCAGGCGGCTGCCGAGCAGCGTGAGCCGGCCGAGCACGCCGTACTTGCGGGCGACGAGGGACCGGACGTGGTCGCTGCCCGCGTGGTCGAGCAGCCGGGCGGTCGCGGGCACCTGCTCGCCGGTGGGCCGGCCCTTGACGTCGCACGGTCCGATCCGGACGTCACCGCTGCGGCGGATGCGCTTGACCTTGCCCGAGTCCGAAGCGGACCAGACGTACATCGTGCCGTTCGAGCCGGTCACCCAGACCGGCGTGGGCACGGGGGTGCCGTCCTTGCGGAAGGTGGTCAACAACAGGTACTTGCCGGCTGCGAGGTCCATGCGCGAACGGTAGCCGGACATGCGGCGGAGCCCCGTTCCCCAGTGGGGTGAACGGGGCTCCGCGGAAGCGCGTTCGGGTCAGATGACCGTCACGTTGGTGGCCTGGGGGCCCTTGGCGCCCTGGCCGACGTCGAAGCTCACGCGCTGGTTCTCGTCCAGGCTGCGGTAGCCGCCGCCCTGGATCTCCGAGTAGTGCACGAACACGTCCGCGCCACCGTCCTCGGGGGAGATGAAGCCGAAGCCCTTCTCCGAGTTGAACCACTTCACGGTGCCCTGCGCCATCTTGAACTCCTCGTACTGCTGGCCAGCGGGGCGAACGCACCCGCTGAGGCCGGTCCAAACGCTGACCCTGAGGAATCACACGCTCAAACGCGTTTCGCGAGCGTGGATAACACGAACACAAAACTGACGACCTCCACCAGTTAACCACACTTCCGCCCGATCCGCGTGTGTCCTACGTCCAAGTCCCGCGTGTCCTACCTCCAGAACGCGCGTGTCCTACGTTCAGAACGCGCGTGTCGTACGTTCGGGACCCCCGAGTTCAACGCTCAGGACCGGGCGGCCGGCCACCCGCGCCGCACACGTAGGCTTTGCCCATGTCGGTTGCGGTGCGCGTGATCCCCTGCCTGGACGTCGACCGGGGGCGGGTGGTGAAGGGCGTGAACTTCGCCAACCTCGTCGACGCGGGCGACCCGGTCGAGCTGGCGCGGGCCTACGACGCCGAGGGCGCGGACGAGCTGACGTTCCTCGACGTCACGGCGTCCTCCAGCGACCGCGAGACCACGTTCGACGTCGTCCGGCGCACGGCGGAGCAGGTGTTCATCCCCCTCACGGTGGGCGGCGGCGTGCGCAGCGCGGAGGACGTGGACAAGCTGCTGCGGGCGGGCGCGGACAAGGTGAGCGTGAACACCGCCGCCATCGCCCGCCCCGAGCTGCTGGGCGAGCTGTCCCGCCGGTTCGGCGCGCAGTGCATCGTGCTGTCGGTGGACGCCCGGCGCGTGCCGGAGGGCGAGCGGCCCACCCCGTCCGGGTTCGAGGTCACCACGCACGGCGGGCGCAAGGGCACCGGCATCGACGCGGTCGAGTGGGCGGCCCGCGGCCAGGAGCTGGGCGTGGGCGAGATCCTGCTCAACTCCATGGACGCCGACGGCACCAAGGCGGGCTTCGACCTGGAGCTGATCCGGCTGACCCGCGAGGTGGTGGACGTGCCGCTGATCGCCAGCGGCGGCGCGGGCGCGGTCGGGCACTTCCCGCCCGCCGTCGCCGAGGGCGCGGACGCCGTGCTCGCGGCCAGCGTCTTCCACTTCGGCACGCTGCGGATCGGCGACGTCAAGGACGCCCTGCGCGCCGCCGGCGTGGAGGTGCGCTGATGCGGAACCCGCGCAACGGCCCCACCGAGGTCTTCCTCGCCATCCTGCTCGGCGCCGCGGGCGCGGTCCTGTTCGTGCTGATGGGCCTGATCCAGTGGCAGGTCGAGGGCGACTCGACGTGGATGAGGTTCCCGGTGATCGTCGCGGTGCTGGAGCTGCTCGCGGTGGGCGGGCTGGCGACCGGCCTGCGCCCGGCCCGGCTGACCGCCGCGATCGTGTTCGGCCTGGTCGCGCTCGTGCACCTGCTCGCCGTGCTCAACGACGGCCCGGTGTGGCTGCGCGTGGTGTCCGGCCTGCTCTCGGCCGTCCACGTCTTCGCCGTGGTGATGCTCAACACCCGCCCCGCCCGACTCCACTTCCTGGGAGGACAGCGTTGACCAGCGCGCTCGACCCGGCCATCGCCTCACGGCTCAAGCGCACCGCCGACGGCCTGGTGTGCGCGGTGGCGCAGCGCCGCGGCACGGGGGAGGTGCTGATGGTCGCGTGGATGGACGACGAGGCCCTGCACCGCACGCTCACCACCCGCCGCGCCACGTACTACTCGCGCAGCCGCAGGCAGCTGTGGGTGAAGGGCGAGACCTCCGGGCACACGCAGTACGTGCACGAGGTGCGGCTGGACTGCGACGGCGACACGCTGCTGCTGGTCGTGGACCAGGTCGGCGCGGCGTGCCACACCGGCGACGCGACGTGCTTCGACTCGACCGTGCTGCTGGGGCCCGCGGGCTGACCGCTCAGCCGATGTCGCCGGTCAGGTACCGCTGGAGGTTGGGCGCGATGGCCCTGACCAGCGTCTCCACGTCGGCCGAGGCGAACGGCTCGAACTTCACCACGTACCGCACCATGCCCATGCCGAAGATCTGGGTGGCCAGCAGCGTCGCGCGCAGCTCCGCGTCCGGCACGCCCAGGTGCAGCACGAGCCGCTTGAGCAGGGTCTGCACGAAGAACCCTCGCAGCACGTCGGCGACCTGGTCGTGCGAGGTCACGCTGCGCACCATCGCCGCGAACGGGCCGCCCCCGATGGGGTCCCACACGCCGATGAAGTTGCGCACGATCCGCTCGCCGATCTGCTCGTCCGGGCCGTCGAGGAGCCGTTCGACCAGGGCGTTGATGTCGACCGGCACGTGCAGCACGGCCTTGGCGAACAGGCCCTCCTTGCCGCCGAACCAGTGGTTGACCATGGCCGCGTCCACCCCGGCCCGCGCGGCGATGGACCGGACGGTCGCGCCCTCGTAGCCGCGTTCGACGAACACCTCCCGCGCGGCGTCCAGCAGCGCGGCCCTGGTGTCCGCGCCGCCGGACCGCCGGCCGCGGCGCTTGGGTTCGGTTTGTCGCGAGCTCTGGTCCACGTCACCATCATGCGCGACGGCCCGCACTTTTTTCAACACGCGTTGAAATGGAGCCGGTCGAACCGCGCCCCGGACCCGACCGGCACAATGTCGCCCATGGTGAGCGTCATCGGTGCAGGCGCGGGTCTGGGCGAGGTCAGCCCGACGCGCGAGGAGTTCCGCGAGCTCGCCGCGCAGCGGCGGGTCATCCCGGTGGTGCGGCGGCTGCTGGCGGACGCGGAGACGCCCGTCGGGCTGTACCGCAAGCTCGCGGCGGACCGACCGGGCACGTTCCTGTTCGAGTCGGCCGAGAACGGCCGCTCCTGGTCGCGCTGGTCGTTCGTGGGCGCGCGCAGCGCCGGCGCGCTGACCGCGACCGGCGGCGAGGCGTTCTGGCAGGGGCCGCACCCGGTGGGCCTGCCCGAGGGCGGCGACCCGCTGGCGGCCCTGCGCGAGACCATCGAGGTGCTGCGCACCGACCCGCTGCCCGGCCTGCCGCCGCTGACCGGCGGGATGGTCGGCTACATCGGCTACGACGCCGTGCGGCGGCTGGAGCGGCTGCCGTCGCTCGCGCAGGACGACCTCCGGGTGCCGGAGCTGGTGATGCTGCTGGCCACCGACCTGGCCGCGCTGGACCACCACGAGGGCACCGTCACGCTCATCGCGAACGCCATCAACTGGGACGACTCGCCGGAACGCGTGGACGCCGCCTACGACGACGCCGTGGCCCGGCTCGACGCGATGACGCTGGACCTCCAGAGCCCCGCGCCGCCCACGGTCGCGGTGTTCGCCCGGCCCAAGCCGGAGTTCGTCCGCCGCCGCACGCAGGAGGAGCACTGCGCGGCCGTGGAGAAGGCCAAGGAGGCCATCCGGGCCGGCGAGGCGTTCCAGGTCGTGCTGTCCCAGCGGTTCGAGATGCGCACCACCGCCGACCCGCTCGACATCTACCGGGTGCTGCGCACGTCCAACCCCAGCCCGTACATGTACCTGCTGCGGCTGGACGACTTCGACATCGTCGGGTGCAGCCCGGAGTCGCTGGTGACGGTGCGCGACGGCAAGGCGACCACGCACCCGATCGCGGGCACCCGCTGGCGCGGCGTGGACGACGAGGAAGACGCCCTGCTGGAGAAGGACCTGCTGGCCGACCACAAGGAGCGCGCCGAGCACCTCATGCTGGTCGACCTCGGCCGCAACGACCTGGGCCGGGTGTGCAAGCCGGGCTCGGTGACCGTGGTCGACTTCTTCAAGGTCGAGCGGTACAGCCACGTCATGCACATCGTGTCCACGGTCAGCGGCGAGCTGGCCGAGGGCCGCACGGCGTTCGACGCGGTCGCGGCGTGCTTCCCCGCCGGGACGCTGTCCGGCGCGCCGAAGCCCCGCGCGATGGAGCTGATCGAGGAGCTGGAGCCCACCCGGCGCGGCCTGTACGGCGGCGTCGTCGGCTACCTGGACTTCGCGGGCGACGCGGACACCGCCATCGCCATCCGGACCGCGCTGGTGCGCGACGGGGTGGCGTACGTGCAGGCGGGCGGCGGCATCGTGGCCGACTCCGACCCGGTCGCCGAGGACAACGAGTGCCTGAACAAGGCGGGCGCGGTGCTGTCGGCGGTCGCGACCGCGCAGACCATGGCGCCGGCGGTGGACCCCGCCCGTGTCTGAACCGGCCGACGCCCGACCCGGCAGGCGTCCACTGTGGATCGTGGTGGCGCTGCTGCTGCTCGCCGCGGTCGCGCTGTGGGGCGCGTCCGCGCTGACCTGGGACGCTTCGGCGGACCGAAGCGGCGGCGAGGTCGTGCCCGCGCTGACCCCGCTGGCGTTGCTGTGCCTGGCCGCCATCGCCGCCGCGGTGGCGTTGGGCGGCTGGGTCCGGCGGGTGCTCGGGGTCGTGGTGCTGCTCGCGGGCGTCGCGGCGGCGTTCCAAGGAGTGGACGCCGACGGGCCCGTGACCGGCCGCGGCCTGGTGTTCGCGGGCGCGGCGCTCGCGGTCGCCGCGGGCGTGGTGCTGGTCGTGCGCGGCCGGGTCATGCCGCGCCTGGGAGGCGGCTACCAGACGCCCGGCGCGGCGAAGCGGACCGCGGACCCCGAACGGGAGATGTGGAACGCGCTGGAGCGCGGCGACGATCCCACGGATGGGACGGACGCTGAGCGCGGCGACGATCCCACGCACCGGGACGGGCGCTGAGCGCGGCGGCGTTCCCACGGAGCGGGACGGACGCCCCGCCGGGCCGGCGGTACCGCACGTTTGCGCACGTCGGCCCGGAAGGGTGCTGGTCATCCGCGTGAACGGCGCGACCCGGTGGCCGGCGGGGGTGCGCGGCGGGGTTAGCATCCTCGTGGCGGGAAGGGGAGCGTGACGTGCGGGAGCTTGCGACTGAACCGGAAGGTCTGACGGAGTCGAGCGAGGTGCGCGGATGACCGTGCTCGAGTCGATCATCGAAGGCGTCCGCGAAGACCTCGCCCAGCGCGAGGCGGCACTGCCCTTCGACGTGCTCAGGGAGAAGGCGGCCAAGGTGCCGCCGCCGCAGGACGTGATGTCGATCCTGCGCGGACCGGGTGTCGGCGTCATCGCCGAGGTGAAGCGGCGCAGCCCGTCCAAGGGGCAGTTGGCCGACATCCCGGAGCCCGCGGACCTCGCGGTGCAGTACGAGCTGGGCGGCGCGCGGGCGATCAGCGTGCTGACCGAGCAGCGCCGGTTCGGCGGGTCGCTGGACGACTTCGACGCGGTGCGCGCGGCCGTGGGCGTCCCCCTGCTGCGCAAGGACTTCATCGTCAGCCCGTACCAGGTGCACGAGGCGCGCCTGCACGGCGCGGACCTGGTGCTGCTCATCGTGGCGGCGCTGGAGCAGAACGCGCTGGTCGCCCTGCTGGACCGGGTCGAGTCGCTGGGCATGACGGCCCTGGTCGAGGTGCACACGGCCGAGGAGGCCGACCGCGCGCTGGAGGCGGGCGCGAGCGTCATCGGCGTGAACGCGCGCAACCTGCACACCCTGGAAGTGGACAAGGACGTGTTCGGGCGGATCGCGCCCGGCCTGCCCTTCGACACCATCAAGATCGCCGAGTCCGGGGTGACCGGGCCGGGCGACCTGATGGCGTACGCGGGCGCGGGGGCCGACGCGGTGCTGGTCGGCGAGAGCCTGGTGACGAGCGGCGACCCCAAGGTCGCGGTGAACAAGCTGGTGACGGCCGGTTCCCACCCCGCGTGCCCGCGGCCGAGCCGGTAACACACCCGTAGGAGGAGAGCGCATGTCGCGCAGCCAGTTGGCTCCGACACCCCACGACCCGGACGAGCGGGGTCACTTCGGGCCGTGGGGCGGCCGGTTCATGCCGGAGGCGCTCATCGCCGCCGTGGACGAGCTCGCGGCGTTCTACGAGAAGGCGCGGGTCGACCCCGAGTTCCTGGACGAGTTCGCCCGGCTGCTGCGCGACTTCGCGGGCCGGCCCTCGCTGCTCACCGAGGCGCCCAAGTTCGCCGCCCACGCGGGCGGCGCGCGGGTGTTCCTCAAGCGCGAGGACCTCAACCACACCGGCTCGCACAAGATCAACAACGTGCTGGGCCAGGCGCTGCTGACCAAGCGCATGGGCAAGAAGCGGGTCATCGCCGAGACCGGCGCGGGCCAGCACGGCGTGGCCACGGCCACCGCCTGCGCGCTCATGGGCCTGGACTGCGTCGTCTACATGGGCGAGGTCGACACCGAGCGACAGGCGCTCAACGTGGCCCGGATGCGGCTGCTCGGCGCGCGGGTCGTCCCGGTGAAGACCGGCTCCCGCACGCTCAAGGACGCCATCAACGAGGCGCTGCGCGACTGGGTCGCCAACGTGGACGACACCCACTACCTGCTGGGCACCGCCGCCGGGCCGCACCCGTTCCCGGTGCTCGTGCGCGACTTCCACCGGGTCATCGGCATCGAGGCGCGTCAGCAGATCCTGGAGAAGGCGGGCCGGCTGCCCGACGCCGTCGCCGCGTGCGTGGGCGGCGGCTCGAACGCCATCGGCATCTTCCACGGCTTCATCGACGACCCGTCGGTGCGGCTGGTCGGCCTGGAGCCCGGCGGCGACGGCATCGACACCGACCGGCACGGCGCGACGCTCACCGCCGGCACGCCCGGTTCGCTGCACGGCGCCATGTCCTACGTGCTCCAGGACTCCGACGGGCAGATCGCCGAGGCGCACTCCATCTCGGCGGGTCTGGACTACCCCGGCGTGGGGCCCGAGCACGCGTTCCTCAAGGACAGCGGACGGGCCGAGTACCGGCCCGTGACCGACGCCCAGGCGATGGAGGCGTTCGCGCTGCTCTCCCGCGAGGAGGGCATCATCCCGGCGGTCGAGTCCGCGCACGCCCTGGCCGGCGCGCTCGTGCTGGGCCGCGAGCTGGGACCGGAGGGGTTGATCCTGGTGAACCTGTCCGGGCGCGGCGACAAGGACATGGACACCGCGATCAAGTGGTTCGGGCTGGGGGTGGAGTCGTGAGCAGGCTCGAGCCGGTGTTCTCGGCTTGTCGGGCGGAGTCGAGGGCGGCCCTGATCGGCTACCTGCCCGCCGGCTACCCCACCGTCGAGGGGTCCAAGGACGTGCTGCGGACGATGGTGTCGTCCGGGTGTGACCTGGTCGAGGTCGGGTTGCCGTTCTCCGACCCGGTGATGGACGGGCCGACCATCCAGCGCGCGGCCGAGCAGGCGCTGCGCGGCGGGTTCCGGGTGCGGGACCTGTTCGGCGTGGTCGAGTCGGTCGCGTCGGCCGGTGGGCGCGCGGTCGTGATGACGTACTGGAACCCGGTGCTCGCCTACGGCGTGGACCGGTTCGCGCGCGACCTGGCGGCGGCCGGCGGGCTGGGCGTCATCACGCCCGACCTGGTGCCCGACGAGGGCGCGGAGTGGATCGCCGCGACGGACGCGCACGACCTGGACCGGATCTTCCTCGTCGCGCCGTCGTCCACGGACGAGCGGATCGACCTGACCGCGCGCTCGTCGCGGGGCTTCCTGTACGCGACCTCGGTGATGGGCGTGACGGGTGCGCGCGACGTCGTGTCGTCCGCGGCTCCGGCGCTGGTCAAGCGGGTGCGGGAGCACACGGACATGCCGGTCGGCGTCGGGTTGGGCGTGCGGAACGGGGCGCAGGCGGCGGAGCTGGCCGGGTTCGCGGACGGCGTGATCGTGGGCTCGGCGTTCGTGTCGGCGGTGCAGGACGACGCGGTGGCGGCGCTGGCGGAGGAGTTGGCCACCGGGGTGCGCCAACCGGCAGCGGCCGTCTAGCACGCACGTTCGAGTGAACTGATCGCGACCGTGGTCGAGTGCGGGCGGGGGAGCACGGGGAGGCGGCGCGCAGCGGGGGCGGCGTGCTGAAGCCCGAACGACCCTTCCCGGTAACAATCGAGCCGTCGGAGCAGGGCGACCGGGCGCACCCGCTACGGTGGTGGCCGTGGTGACGACTTACCTCGCGACGATCCCCAGCCCCGACCAGGGCGTCTGGCAAGTGGGGCCGATCCCGATCCGCGCCTACGCGCTGTGCATCATCCTGGGCATCATCCTCGCCATCTGGTGGGGCGAGCGGCGGTGGGTGGCGCGCGGCGGGCTGAAGGGCGAGGTCACGGACATCGCCGTCTTCGCGGTGCCGTTCGGCCTGGTCGGCGGGCGGCTCTACCACGTCGCGACGGACTACCACAAGTACTTCGGCGAGGGTCGCAACCCGCTGGAGGCCCTGGCCATCTGGAACGGCGGCCTCGGCATCTGGGGCGCGATCGCGCTCGGCGGCGTCGGCGCGTGGATCGGGTGCCGGCGCAAGGGCATCCCGCTGCCCGCGATGGCGGACGCCCTCGCGCCCGGCATCGTCGTCGCCCAGGCCGTCGGCCGCCTCGGCAACTACTTCAACCAGGAGCTCTACGGCGGCCCCACCACGCTGCCCTGGGGCCTGGAGATCTACGAGCGGGTCGACCCGGAGACCGGCTTCAAGGACGACCTCGGCGGCGTGGCGCTCGACCACACCCCGATCGAGATCGTGCACCCGACGTTCCTGTACGAGCTGCTGTGGAACCTCGGCGTCGCGCTGCTGATCGTGTGGGCCGACCGCAGGTTCCGGCTGGGCCACGGCCGCGTGTTCGCGCTCTACGTCGCGGGCTACACGGCCGGCCGGTTCTGGATCGAGCTGATGCGCACCGACCCGGCCACCGAGGTGTTCGGGATGCGGATCAACGTCATCACCTCCGCCGTGGTGTTCCTCGGCGCGCTGGTCTACTTCCTGCTCGCCGCGAAGAGGGGCGAGCGCGAGGTCATCGTCCGGGAGTCGCCCGACGGCGACGACGCGTCGCCCGGCACCCTGCCCGCCGCGGCGGACGGCGGCGCCGACCCGGCCGCGGAGAGCACCACGGTCCCCGACACCGGGCCGGCCGCGGCGGGGACCACGGTCCCCGACACCAAGTCCGACCGGCCCGCGGACACCGGCGACAAGCCGGCCCCGTAGCCCGCCGTGCGCATCCTCGTCGTCGAAGACGACGACCGGGTGGCGCGTGGCCTGCTCACGGCACTGCGGCACGCCGGCTACGAGGTCCACCGCGTGGCCACCGCCGCCGACGCGGTGACCGCGCCACCGGCCGACGTCGTGCTGCTCGACCTCGGCCTGCCCGACGGGGACGGCCTGGACGTGCTGCGCGAGCTGCGCCGCCGCCCCGGCACCGCGATCATCACCGTCACCGCGCGCGGCGAGGAGCGCGAACGGGTCCTCGGGCTGCGGCTCGGCGCGGACGACTACGTGGTCAAGCCCTTCGGCACCGCCGAGCTGCTCGCCCGCATCGAAGCGGTCCTGCGGCGCACCCGCGCCGCCCGCGCCGCCGAACGGGAGCGCGAGGTCACGCTCGGCCCGCTCACCCTGGACCCGGCCGGCCGGGAGGCGCGCGTGCACGGCGAGCCCGTGCCGCTGACCCGCAAGGAGTTCGACCTGTTGGCGCTGCTCGTCGGCCGGGCGGGCACGGTGGTCAGCCGGGACCTCATCGTCGACCAGGTCTGGCAGGCGCACTGGGAAGCGCCGTCACGCACCCTCGACACCCACATCGCCGCCCTGCGCGGCAAGCTCGGCGACGCGCTGCGCATCGAGACGATCCGGGGCGTGGGCTACCGGGTCGCGGCCCACACCCCGGACCCCTGATCACCAGGTGTGGGCGACGTCCACCACGACCCGGCCGGGCAGCGTGAACACCCGGAACGGCAGCAGGGCGCGCACGCCCAGCCCCACCGTCGTCTGCCCCTCGAACGACCCGGCCCACGCCACCTGCCGGAACGTCTGGTAGCCGGTGACGTCCACCAGCTCCGACGCGTTCGCGTAGGTGTAGGTCGGGTCGCCGTTCCCGTCGTAGGCCGGCGAGTTCACCGTGATCTGCAACTTCGCCCCGCCCCGCAGCGGCACCGGCTCACCCGAGCCCTCGTGCGTCACCTCCGGCACGTACTGCACCGTGTAGCCGTCGTTCGTCCCGCTGAAGTCGAACACCAACCGGTCGTAGCACTCCTGCCGACCGGCGCGGATGTTCGTCAGCAGCGCCGTCGTCGTCTGGTCCGCCGTCTTCGGCAGAGACCCCCACGCGACCGGCGCGCAGGCGGCCGGCGCCGCGACCGCGGTCACCGGCGCGACCACGGCGAACGCCGTCACCGCCGCCAGCACCGCCGCAACCTTGCGTAGCATCCTGGTTCCCCCTTCCCCGCGGGCGGACGCCCGCGGTCGGTATGACGCACGTCACCCCCGGGAGGTTGCCCCCGCGTGCTGCGCCGCCTGCTGGTCCTGTTCGTGCCGCTGCTGGTCGCCCTGGTGGCGGCCCTGGGCGTGCCGCTCGCGTTCGCGGTGGTGCAGCGGGAGGGCCAGGAGACCTACCTCGACCGGTTGGGCGACGCCAGCCGGTTCGCGTCGCTGGCCGAGAACGCCCTCGCGTCGGGCCGGCTGACCGCGCTGCGCGAGGAGCTGTTCCGCTACGACGAGCTGTACGGCATCTCGGCCGCCCTGATCGGCACGGACGGCTCCGTGCTCGAGTCGTCCCGGCGGCCGTTCCCCCTGGACGACCCGAACGTCCAGGTCGGGCTGCGGGCGGCGTTCGGCGGCTACCGCGGCGAGACCGACCAGTCGGTGTGGCCGTGGGAGCGGGTGGACCTGGTCGTGGTCGAGCCGGTGGGCCGGGACAGCGAGGTCGTGGCGGCCGTCGTGACCATCTCCCCGACCGACCGCCTCCGGGCCGGGATCCTGCGGCAGTGGGGCGTGCTGGCCCTGGTCGGGCTCGTCCCCCTGCTGGGCGTGGTCGCGGTGGCCTGGCCGATGTCGCGCTGGGTGCTGCGCCCCGTCCGCACACTGGACGAGGCCACCGCCGCCGTGGCGGGCGGGCGGCTGGACGCCCGTGCCGACGAGGTCGGCGGCCCGCCCGAGCTGCGCCGGCTGGCCGCGAGCTTCAACGCGATGGTCGACGTCGTGGGCCGGGCGCTGCGCCGCCAGCGCGCGTTCGTCTCGGACGCCTCCCACCAGCTGCGCAACCCGCTGGCCAGCCTGCGGCTCGCGGTCGACAACCTGGCACCGCACGTCACCGACGAGGCGGGCCGGGAGGCGCAGCGCATCGCGGTCGACGAAGCCGAGGAGATGGGCCGCGTCCTGGACACCCTGCTGGCCGCCACGCGCCTGGACAGCGCCTCCGCCGCCGAGCCGGTCGACGTGGACAACCTGCTCGCCACCCACGTCCCGGGGTGGCGCGCGTTGGCGGGCGGGATGGTCCTGGAGGTCGCCGTCCCGCCCGGCCTGCGGGTCCTGGAGCCGCCCGGTGGCCTGGGCAGCGTGCTGGACGAGCTGGTCGGCAACGCGATCCGCCTGTCCGGCGGCACCCGCGTGCGGGTCTGGGGGACCGCCGAAGGGGGTCGCGTCGAGCTGCACGTGACCGATGACGGCACCGGCCTGACGGACCAGGAGCGCGCCAACGCCCTGAGCCGGTTCTGGCGCGCGCCGCGCCACCAGAACATCGCCGGCACGGGCCTGGGCCTGGCCATCTGCGCCGAGCTGATCGCGTCGGCCGGCGGCGAGCTGGTCCTGCGGCCCGCCGAGCCGCACGGCCTGGACGCCGTCGTGCGCCTCAGCGCGTGAACCGGGTCAGCGCTTCGCGGCCCGGAACCAGCGCTCCGCGCCGCGGTGCAGCGGCACCTGCCCGGTGGCGATCCCGGTCCGCACGTTGATCCGGCTCGCCTCCGGGTGCCCGGCGGCGATGCGGGCGGACTGCGTGAACACGGTCCCGGTCACCACCTCCACCACGTCGGCGTCCAGCCCGGACCTGGCCAGCAGCAGGTTGGGCACGGCGAACGTGTGGCACGGCCCGAGGCCCGCGTAGGTCGTGGCCGGGATGGTGGCCGGCACGTACGGGCCCGGGTAGGCCCGCGCCAGCTCCTCCGCCTCGCCGGGCAGGTCCAGCAGCCGCAGCGGGAACCCCGGCAGGACGTCGGTGATCGCCGGGGTGGGGATGCCGGTCAGCGCGAGCACCGCGTCCAGCGAGCCCGCCGCCAGCCGCCTGGCCGCCTCGGCGTGGGCCATGCGCCGCGCGTCGACCTCGATCCCGAGCAGGGACAGCAGCCGCGTCGCGGTGAACTCGGTGCCGGACTCGGACGGGCCGAACGAGACGGTCCGGCCCGCCAGGTCCGACAAGGTGCGCAGCGACGAGCCGGCGGGCACGGCGACCTGCATGAAGCTGTCGTAGAGCCGGCCCACGGCGCTGATCCCGCCCGGGTCGTCGGCGCTGAGCGGCGCCGCGCCCACCAGGGGATCCAAAGAGGACAGTCCGAGGTGGACCTCGCCCGCGCGCAGCAGCCGCACGTTCTCCACCGACGCCGCGGTCTGCCGCTCCACGACCCGGGTCGCGGGCAGCTCGTCGGCCAGCGCCCGCGCCAGCGCGCCGCCGATCTCGCGGAACACCGCGCCGTCCGGCCCGGTCGCCAGGACCAGCTCCGCCGGCCGCGGGGTCGTGGTGGACGTGCAGGCGGGCACGGCCGCCGCCAGCGCGGCCAGCAGCACCGAGCGCCGGGACACCTGCACGGACCGCAGCGTAGCCCCACGTCGGGGTGAACGCGGTGTTACGTCAGAGGGATCTGAAGTTTCCGGCGACCTCCTTGTCGCGCTCACGCCGTGTGCTCAGGATCACCAACCAACCCCCCAACGGTCCCCCTGGAGGAGACGTGGTCAGCGCGCAAACACGGGAGCGCAAACCGATCTACCGGCACCTCTACTTCTGGGTGCTGGTGTCGATCGTGCTCGGCGTGGTCGTCGGGTACGCCTTCCCCGCCCAGGCGTCGGGCATGAAGTGGTTGGCCGACCTGTTCATCGCCCTGGTGAAGGTCGTCATCGCGCCGACGATCTTCTGCACGGTCGTGGTCGGCATCGCGGGCCTGGGCAACCTGGCCAAGGCGGGCGGCCTGGCGCTGCGCACCATCCTGTACTTCACCGCGATGACGACGGTCGCGCTGGCCATCGGCCTGGTCGTGGTCAACCTGGTCCAGCCCGGCCACCACGGCGCGTCGATCCCGATCAACGACGCCGCGGCGGACAAGACCCTGGCCGACGCCAAGACCGCCGAGACCGGCGTCACCGGGTTCGTCCTCAGCCTGGTGCCGAAGTCGTTCCTCAGCGCGTTCACCGACGGGCAGCTCATCCAGGTGCTGGTGGTGGCGATCCTGGTCGCGGTGGCCGTGGCGGGCATGGGCAAGCGCGGCGAGCGGGTCGTGTCGGCCCTGGACACGGTCGCCAAGGTCATGTTCGGCGTCATCAAGATCGTCATGTACGCCGCGCCGATCGGCGCGTTCGGCGGCATCGCCTACACGATCGGCAAGTTCGGCGGCTCGATCCTGGGCAAGCTCGCGTGGCTGATGGGCTCGTTCTACGCGACGTGCCTGCTGTTCGTCCTGCTGGTGCTGGGCGCGGTGGCGCTGTTCGCCGGGTTCTCGATCTTCAAGTTCCTCCGGTACATCAAGGACGAGCTGCTGATCGTGCTGGGCACGTCGTCGTCGGAGACGGTGCTGCCGCGGATGCTGGTGAAGCTGGAGGCGGCGGGCGCGGACAAGTCCGTGGTCGGCCTCACCATCCCGACCGGCTACTCGTTCAACCTCGACGGCACGTGCATCTACCTCACCATGGGCGCGATCTTCATCGCCCAGGCGACGGGCACGGACGTGGGCCTGGGCACGCAGATCGGGCTGCTGCTGTTCATGCTGCTGGCCAGCAAGGGCGCGGCGGGCGTCACGGGCGCGGGCCTGGTCACGCTGGCCGCCTCGCTGAGCGCGTTCGAGGGCAACAGCGCGATCCCGGCGGTCGGCATCGCGCTGATCGTGGGCATCGACCGGTTCATGTCCGAGGCGCGGGCGATCACCAACGTCATCGGCAACGGCGTCGGCACCCTCGTGGTGGCCCGCTGGCAGGGCCAGTTGGACCGCGACCGGCTGCGCCAGGTGCTGGACAACCCTTCGTCGGTGGACGCGGACGCCCTGCTCGACCACCAGCACGGTGACGGACCGGTCACCGAGCGTGAACCGGCGGTCGCCGGCGCGCGCTGAGCCCCCCGGATCAGGGGCGGTTCGGCCACCGGGCCCCCGTCGCCGTCGCCCACCAGGCGGCGGCACGGGGGCTCACCTGCGCGTTCGCCGTGGTCAGCGGTGTCGGCAAGCTCTCACCGACGCGCGCGGCGGCCCTCGCTCGGTTATGCTTAACAACGCGTAACAAGGCGGCCCGCGTATCGCTCGGACGGGCCGAATCGTTACCCGTCACCGGACAAGATCACCCAAAGGATGGTGTGGTTCGGTTTCGCGACTGTTAAAGTCGCGTCAACACGCGGGCCATCGTCGTCCCGTGCCCAGCACCCGGATTCCAGGACCTGGACACGAGGACTCGTTCTCTCGAAGGACGACGAAGGAGGTCTGCGCAGTGATCTTCTCCGCCATCCCGTCCCCGCAGGGGCTCTACGACCCCGCCGCGGAACGTGACGCGTGCGGTGTGGCGATGGTCGCCGACATCAAGGGCCGGCGCTCGCACGACATCGTCGTCGACGCGCTCACCGCGCTGGCCAACCTGGAACACCGCGGCGCCGCGGGCGCGGAGCCGACCAGCGGCGACGGCGCCGGGATCCTGCTGCAACTGCCCGACGCGTTCCTGCGGGACGTGCTCGACTTCGAGCTGCCCGAGGCGGGCGCGTACGCGGCCGGCATCG
Organism: Actinosynnema sp. NPDC004786; assembly: GCF_053601135.1. NCBI lineage: Bacteria > Bacillati > Actinomycetota > Actinomycetes > Pseudonocardiales > Pseudonocardiaceae > Actinosynnema > Actinosynnema sp. NPDC004786. The sequence continues at coordinate 196,603 of NZ_JBSGBG010000014.1, forward strand.
CGTTCCTGCCCGCCGAGGCGGAGGACCGGGCCAAGGCCGTCGAGCTGGCCGAGCGGGTCGCCGCCGAGGAGGGCCTGGAGGTCCTGGGCTGGCGGGACGTGCCCACCGCGCCCGACCACGCCGGCGTGGGACCGACCGCCCGGTCGGTGATGCCGCACTTCGCGATGCTGCTGGTGCGGGCGGCCGGGAGCGACGCGCGCGACGTCGAGCTGGACCGCCTCACGTTCGCCCTGCGCAAGCGCGTGGAGCACGAGAGCGCGACGGCGGGCGTCGGCACCTACTTCCCGTCGCTGTCGTCCCGGACCATCGTCTACAAGGGCATGCTGACCACGGGCCAGCTGCCCGCGTTCTTCCCGGACCTGCGCGACGAGCGGCTGGCCAGCGCCATCGCCCTGGTCCACTCCCGCTTCTCGACCAACACGTTCCCGTCGTGGCCGCTGGCGCACCCGTTCCGGTACGTCGCCCACAACGGCGAGATCAACACGGTCCGGGGCAACCGGAACCGGATGCGGGCCCGCGAGGCGCTGCTGGCCTCCGACCTCATCCCGGGCGACCTGACCCGGCTGTTCCCGATCTGCCACCCCGACGGCTCCGACTCGGCGAGCTTCGACGAGGTGCTGGAGCTGCTGCACCTGGGCGGCCGGAGCCTGCCGCACGCGGTGCTGATGATGATCCCGGAGGCGTGGGAGAACCACACCTCCATGGACCCGAAGCGCCGCGCGTTCTACGAGTTCCACGCCAGCCTGATGGAGCCGTGGGACGGCCCGGCGTGCGTGACGTTCACCGACGGCTCGCTGGTCGGCGCGGTGCTGGACCGCAACGGCCTGCGCCCGGCCCGCTGGTGGCAGACCGCCGACGGCCGCGTGGTGCTCGCCTCGGAGACCGGCGTGCTCGACGTGCCGCCCGACCAGGTCGTGGCCAAGGGCCGGTTGCAGCCCGGCCGGATGTTCCTGGTCGACACGGTCGAGGGTCGCCTGGTCGAGGACGACGAGGTCAAGGCGGCGCTCGCCGAGGAGCAGCCCTACGACGAGTGGCTGCACGCCGGCCTGCTGGAGCTGGCCGACCTGGCCGACCGCGAGCACGTGGTGCAGAGCCACGAGTCCGTGGTGCGGCGGCAGCTCACGTTCGGCTACACCGAGGAGGAGCTGCGGGTCCTGCTCGCGCCGATGGCCGTCGCGGGCGCGGAACCGCTGGGCTCCATGGGCACCGACACCCCGGTGGCGGCGCTGTCGCAGCGCTCCCGGCTGCTCTACGACTACTTCGTGCAGAACTTCGCCCAGGTCACCAACCCGCCGCTGGACGCGATCCGCGAGGAGATCGTCACCAGCGTGTCGCGGGTGATGGGCCCGGAGCAGAACCTGCTGGAGCCGGGACCGGTGAGCTGCCGGCACATCAAGCTGGCGTACCCGGTCATCGACAACGACGAGCTGGCCAAGCTCATCCACATCAACGACGACGGCGACCTGCCGGGCTTCGCCTGCACCGTCCTGTCCGGACTGTACGAAGTGGACGGCGGCGGGCCGGCGCTGGCCGCCGCGATCGAGCGCGTGCGCCGCGAGGCGTCCGAGGCCATCGCGAACGGCGCGCGCACGCTCGTGCTGTCCGACCGCGACTCCGACCACCGGATGGCGCCGATCCCGTCGCTGCTGCTGGTCTCCGCGGTGCACCACCACCTGGTGCGCACCAAGGAGCGGCTGCGCGTGGCGCTCGTCGTGGAGACCGGCGACGCCCGCGAGGTGCACCACGTCGCCGCGCTGCTGAGCTACGGCGCCGCCGCGGTGAACCCGTACCTGGCGTTCGAGACGATCGAAGACATGATCAGCACCGGCGCGGTGACCGGCATCGAACCGCGCAAGGCCGTGCGGAACTACGTGACGGCGCTGGTCAAGGGCACGCTGAAGATCATGTCCAAGATGGGCATCTCGACCGTCGGCGCGTACACGGCGGCCCAGGTGTTCGAGGCCGTCGGCCTGTCCAGGGAGCTGCTGGACGAGTACTTCACCGGCACGGTGTCCAAGCTCGGCGGCGCGGGCCTGGACGTGCTGGCGGAGGAGGTGGCGCTGCGCCACCGCCGCGCCCACCCGGACAACCCGACCGACCGGGTGCACCGCCGGCTGGAGGTGGGCGGCGAGTACGCCTACCGCCGCGAGGGCGAGCTGCACCTGTTCACCCCGGAGACGGTGTTCCTGCTCCAGCACGCCACGAAGACCGGGCGCGAAGAGGTCTACCGCCGCTACACCGACGAGGTCGAGCGGCTCGCCCGCCAGGGCGGCCTGCTGCGCGGCCTGTTCGAGTTCCGCACCGAGGGCCGCACGCCGGTCCCGATCGACGAGGTCGAGCCGGTCTCCTCGATCGTCAAGCGGTTCAACACCGGCGCGATGTCCTACGGGTCGATCTCGGCGGAGGCGCACGAGACGCTGGCCATCGCGATGAACCGGCTCGGCGGCCGGTCCAACAGCGGCGAGGGCGGCGAGGACCCGGAGCGCCTGTACGACCCGGAGCGGCGCAGCGCGGTCAAGCAGGTCGCGTCCGGCCGGTTCGGCGTCACCAGCGAGTACCTGGTGCACGCGAGCGACATCCAGATCAAGATGGCGCAGGGCGCGAAGCCCGGCGAGGGCGGCCAGCTGCCCGGGTACAAGGTGTACCCGTGGATCGCCCGGACCCGGCACTCCACGCCGGGCGTCGGCCTGATCTCGCCGCCGCCGCACCACGACATCTACTCGATCGAGGACCTGGCGCAGCTCATCCACGACCTGAAGAACGCCAACGAGCAGGACTTCCAAGCCGGGCGACTGGGCGTGACGCACGTCC